>DATFXZ010000511.1:0-23013 GCA_035315305.1 Terriglobia bacterium
GGGCGACACAATGACCAGCGCGCGGCCAGACCTGGCAGCACGGTGTCACCGCCTGCGATATTCCCAACCGAGCGCGCAAAAAACTCGCGCGCCAATCCCTCATACTACATTCATACTTGACCAGCATATGCGCTTAACGCGTCGCGAGTTGTATGTCTCACCGCCGCGTGGTACGTAGGAAAGCTATGAGAAGATTCTGGGTTCGTCGTTCGGAGTCTCCAGGTTCCAGGTTGGGCGTCACGCCGTGAGCAGACCGTCCATTGTCTTGATTGTACCCGGGCATCTCGACAAGCCGACGGGAGGCTACGAATACGATCGTCGTATGGTTGAGGGATTGCGTGCGCGCGGCTGGGACGTCGATGTCCGGGAGTTGGAGGAAAGTTTTCCCGAGCCTACAGTCGCTGCCCTCGACGATGCGGCGCGCCAGTTCGCGGCGATGCCCGACGGCGCCCTCGTGCTAGTCGACGGACTCGCACTCGCCGCCATGCCGGACCAGGTCGAGCGAGAGTCGCGGCGTCTTCGGCTCGTCGCGCTCGTGCACATGCCGCTGGCCTCCGCCGTCGGGCTCGAAGCGGCCGAAACCGCACGCCTACAGGCGAGCGAGAGTCGCGCGCTCGCGGCCGTGTCAGGCGCGATCGCGACTGGCCGATCAACTGTTGCGGTGCTGCGCGCCTACGGCCTCGCAGAGGACCGCATCGCCTTGGTAGAACCGGGGACAGACCGCGCGCCGCTCGCACGGGGGTCGCAGTCAGCCTACCATCGCCAGGCCTGCGATCATCCGGTAGAGCTGCTGTGTGTTGCGACAGTGAATGCCGGGAAGGGCCACAACGTCCTCCTTGACGCGCTTGCGGCGATTTCGGATGGCGGCTGGCATCTGACATGTGTAGGCAGCCTCGATCAAGATCCCTCCACCGTCGATCACGTGCGAGCCTTAGTGAGTACCCACGGCCTGGGGGATCGCGTGTCGCTTGTCGGCGCGCGGCATGGGGCTGCGTTGGAAGCCTGCTGGGATCGCGCGGACCTCTTCGTGCTGGCCACCTACAGCGAGACCTACGGCATGGCTGTCGCCGAAGCGCTGTCGCACGGTCTGCCCGTCGTCAGCACGGCGACTGGCGCGATTCCGGAACTTGTAGGCAGTGATGCCGGCGTGCTCGTGCCCCCCGGAGATGCAGACGCGCTGGCCGAAGCACTGTCGAGCGTGCTCGATCGCGGAGAACGCGAGCGGCTGGCCATAGGCGCGCGGCGCGTGCGCGACCGTCTGCCGACATGGGACAACGCCTTCGCTAAAATGGCTACCGTGCTCGAGCGAGTTGCAAGGCGTGGCTGATTCGTTTGCAAACTGGCTGTCCCTGCGCGAGCCGGCCGACGTGTCGGCCCGTGGCGCGGCGTTCGAATCGCTATCCGCGCTGCAGCCGTTCCTCCGGGCTGTGTCCCATAGCGCCGATGGAGCGCGCTCTGTCCGGGTGCTGGACCTCGCCACAGGGACCGGATCGAACTTCCGCTATCTGGCCGCGCACCTCGGGCACCATCAGGAATGGCTGCTCGTGGATCACGATCCTGTACTGCTCGCCGAAGTGCCCCTGCGCATCGCGGCGTGGGGTGCCGCGCACAACTATCGTGTCTCTCCAGACGGAAGTCGCATCTTCCTCGAGGCTGACGGATCAGTCATCAGCGCCGAGACTCGTCGTCTTGACCTTGACGCCCTCGAGGCACTCGATATTTTTGCCGGCCGGCATCTGGTGACAGCATCGGCGCTGCTCGACCTTGTTTCCGACCGGTGGCTGCGCGCGCTCGCCGCGCACTGCCGCGAGAACAACGCGGCCGCGCTGTTCTCGCTCAGCTACAACGGAATGTCCCGGTGCACGCCGGTCGAGCCGGAAGACGATCTCATCCTTCAGCTCTTCAATCGGCATCAGGCACGAGACAAGGGCCTTGGCGGCCCCGCGGCAGGGCCGGATGCGGTCAATTGCGCGCAGAGCGCGTTTGCGCCGGTTGCTTACGAACTTCGACGGCGGCAGAGCAATTGGGTGCTGCGGCCGGAACAGCGCGGGCTGCAGCACCAGCTAATCGAAGGGTGGGCGGAGGCGGCGATTGAGGTTGCCCCCAAGGCAGGGGAAATGATCCGCAGCTGGTTATTACGACGTCTCGAACACGTGCGCGTCGGTCGTTCGCATGTGATCGTCGGCCACGACGATCTCCTTGCCTGGCCGTCCTCGTCAAAGTCCATGCCGGTTTCCTAGTCTACCGTTGAGCGTTTTCACAAGAAAGCGGCGGCGAACGTCATGTGGGGAGCGCCACGAATAAAGACGCTTCTGACGACCACACCGGCCTCGGCCACACCACTGCGCTTTTCAAGACCGGTGATTCAACCGCACATTCTCAACGTCGGCGTAAATGACGAGATCACCTCCGAAAGAATGGTACTGCACGTTCACCAGTTTGTGGCGGACTCGCGAACGAAGCCTCGGCACACATGGTGTGACGGCATTTATGCCGCCGACGACCTGCGGCGAGACCGTGACGACCATCTGGTCTACCAACTGGAGTGTCAGAAAGTCAGTAATCACTTTAGCGCCACCCTCAACCATCACCGAACTGATTCCGAGTTTTCGGAGCTGCGGGAGGAGCATTCGCAAATCGAGTAATCCGTTGCGTCGTGCGCGCAAACGAATGACGTGAGCCCCCGCTTCTCGAAGGCACTTTTCCCGTTGGGCGCTTGCCTTCGTCGTTGTGGCGATGATCGGCGGCACGCATGGAGGGCGCAAGAGTTTGGAGCTCAGCGGCATTCTCAAACGTCCGTCCAGAACGACTGGTTGTGGATTCTTTCCTTTTACGATACGGACTGTCAGTCTGGGGTCGTCCGCTAGGACCGTGTTGATGCCGACGAGGACCGCGTCGTGCAGCGAACGCAATTGGTGAGTCAGAGTCTGCGAATGTGGATTGCTAAGCTGAAATCGCTGTCCCGCCTTCGCCGCGATGGACCCATCCAGGCTTTGGGCGTAGCTCAACGTGACCCAAGGAACTCCTTCCTGTCGTCGGCCGGGTTCCGCTTGGCGCAACCGGTCGCGCAATTGAGAAACGATACCTGCGGCCCCGAAAATCGAGGCCGGCGGACGCTGACTGGACGGCGGCTCGATACCTGGCCGCTCAATTTTCGGTAAAGGATTTAGCAAGTGGCCCAATTTTGAAGCCTTGGTTTGGAGATAAGAATAGTTCTCCAATCGCGGTTGGATTTCACAGCGGACGCGCTCAACAACCAGGATGCCTCGAGCCTCCAGCGCTTTGACCTTTTCTGGGTTGTTGGTCACAAGCCGAACCGAATGGACTCCTTGATCCTTTAGAATCGTAGCGGCGTACGAATAGCTTCTCCCATCGGCGGGAAAGCCCAAATGCAGGTTCGCCTCTACCGTATCCATGCCCTGATCTTGCAACGCGTAAGCCCGAATCTTGTTGTTCAAGCCAATGCCCCGGCCCTCCTGTCTCAAGTAGAGAAGAAGGCCGCGTCCTTCCTGGGATATATGCCGCAGGGCAGTCTGGAGCTGCTCTCCACAATCACAGCGGACGGAGCCGAAAACGTCTCCGGTCAAACACTCCGAATGGATGCGGACCAGGACGGGAGGTCCATCCAGTTCGCCCATGCGAATTGCGAGGTGCTCCTGCTGTTCCGTGTCTCGGTAGACGGTAATCGTAAACTCACCAAAGGCGGTCGGTAGCCTAGCGGACTCCAAACCGTAAATCCGACGCGTCGTCGCTGTTTCGAAACTCATATCTTCTCCAAAGATCAATGAACAGTTGCCGAGAGCGCCAGCTCTCATTTTCTAATTTCATCGATGCTTCATAATGTACATTAGCTATCCGCAATTCTCGGAGCTCAACAGTTGACTGCACTAAGACCGATGTCGACCACACTTGTTCTTGTCCGTCATGGCCAGGATGTCGACAATTCGCGTTCGATCATCAACGGTAGAAGAGATACCCCTCTGACAGATCTGGGGCGACGCCAGGCGCTGGCCTTAGCGGACGATCTTGGATCCACAAACATCCACTGCGTTTACACGTCGCCACTGAAACGGGCCAACCAAACGGCTTCAATAATCTCGCGGCGATTGGGTATTGAAGACCCTCGTATCGAGCCGGACCTCACTGAAAGAGAATATGGCATTCTCACCGGCCGTTCCATTTGCGATATTCCCACGCTTGCCCAACAAATATTCGTCTGGAATGGCTTCAGGTACGTAATCCAGGCACATGGCGTCGAAGACTATCCACATCTTTGGACAAGGGCAGGAAGCGTCCTCCGGAAAATCCAGGAACGGCATGGCGGCAGGACTGTTCTCGTCGTTGCACACAACGAGATCCTGAGCATGATCAGGGCGCACTGTCTTCAGCGCCCATGGGAAGAAGCGCTTCTCTTTCCTCCTATAGCCAACTGCCAGCTAGTCTCTCTCGATATACAGCCTTGACGTGACAGGTCTGCCATCCTCGCGTACAAGCCGCAACATCAATCGCAACCGAAACGCTCAAGAACGCAAGTCCCTCCACGGAGATGAGGCGAATGAAAAGGGCGGTCCGTCTTGCAGGTAAATCTCCTCTCGAACTCAGGCAGCGCGGGTACGACAGAAGATTTTCGACAGCTCGCAAATCGAGCACCCATTCGGTTTCTAGTCTTGAAGAGGCTAACCTGAGTCTATAGTGTAGAGCGCTCTAGAGTCCTGCTCGAGCATGCTTGCATGTTTGATTATTAATGTTGCAAGTGTTCCTCCGGCTCCTGTTTATGGGAAGAACTTGATGGCGAAGACCGGCAGCAAATCGCGCTCGTTCTGGATAATCGAATCCGGTCACGGCGAAATTGTGACGGAGGATCTGCCAGAGCCGAAAAAGGGAGAGGTTCTGGTCCGGACGCTCTACAGTGGTATCAGCCGCGGCACTGAGGCTCTTGTCTTCAATGGTGCGGTCCCCGTGACGGAATTCCAACGGATGCGAGCGCCGTTCCAAGCCGGTGACTTTCCCGCGCCAGTCAAGTACGGATACAACAACGTCGGACGTGTGGAGCGCGGGCCGTCCTGGCTGGAAGGCCGAGTCGTTTTTTGCCTGTATCCGCATCAGACCCTCTATGTCGTGCCGGTCGAAGCGGTGTATCCGCTACCGGACGATGTACCCGCCGAGCGTGCTGTACTTGCGGCCAGCCTCGAAACCGCCGTGAACGCCCTATGGGACGCAGACCCAAAGATCGGTGACCGCATCGCCGTGATTGGCGCGGGAACGGTGGGTTGTTTGACAGGATGGTTGGCGGCAAGGATTCCGGGTTGCTCCACCCAACTGGTCGATATCGATCCGGTGAAAGCAGGAGTGGCAGCAGCGCTTGGCGTGCGCTTTGCATTGCCCGAACAGGCAGCCGCCGATGCCGATGTCGTGATCCACGCCAGCGCAACGGCTGACGGTCTCGCTGCTGCTCTCCGGCTCGCCGGGTTTGAAGGGACGATCGTCGAGCTAAGTTGGTTCGGTGCCGTTCGGCCCGAGGTACCTTTGGGCGAGGCTTTTCACAGCCGGCGTCTAAAGTTGCAGGCTTCACAAGTGGGCGCTGTTGCGCCTGCGCAGCGCGCCCGGTGGACAGCAAGGCGCCGTATGGAACTGGTCCTGCGGTTGCTCAGCGATTCCGCGCTGGACCCGGTGATCACGGGTGAGAGCCATTTTGATGAGTTGCCGGCAGTGATGCATAAGCTGGCAACGAACCCCGGCGGTACTCTCTGTCATCGTATCCTTTACTAACGGCTGCGCCGGCTGAAGCCGGCGCGTACAGGGACCTTTATGTATATCGTCTGTGTTCGCGACCATGTCATGCTTGCGCACAGCTTTCAAGGCGAGGTGTTTGGCCCCGCTCAAAACCTTCACGGCGCGACCTACATCGTGGACTGGGAGTTGCGAAGGCAGGACCTTGATAACGATGGTATCGTTATCGACATCGGTGTGGCCGGCCAAGCCCTCCGCTCCGTGCTGTCCAAGCTCAACTACCGCAACCTCGATGAGGAACCTGCCTTCGCCGGTCGGAATACAACAACCGAGTTCTTGGCATACGTCATTTTCGAGCATTTGCGCAAAAGGATTCGAAACGGCGAACTGGGCTCCGGCGCGCAACAGTTGACTTCGATGCGTGTGACCTTGCATGAATCTCATATCGCATGGGCGGCCTACGAATGCGAACTAATGCCCTGACCCAGGTGATCTCGAAATTTGACCGGGGATATATATGATGGATGCACCACTCGACTTCTAGTGCTGCAGCGCCACTGGGACTTGATTTCCAAATGCGTTTAGCAATATGGGCAGGAGTGCGTTCATCGGGCCGAGCGGAGGCCGCTCCGGTTTCATTCCCGGTTCAAAGCCATTCGCCAGCAACGAATCGATCACCTGCGCGCGGGTCGTAATCACATGGACCGGAACATGCCACGGAGCGCCCACGCCTGACAGAGCTGCAGGCGGTTGATGATCTCCAAGTAAAATGACCACCGAATCCCGACTGACGTGCCGTTTCAGATAACCGGCGATCGAATCGTACGCATAGGACAACGCGCGCACGTAGCTCGGACCAAGGTCCAGCAAGGCCGGGTCTTGCGCGAGAGCCTCCTTCAAATCCGCCGGATCGAAAGGTTGCTCGGTCAACATGCGCGGCCAGTCGGGCTGATAGGGCGCAGTGGGACCAAACGGCGTGTGTGAGCTGATAGTCGGAAAAAAGACGAAAAGGGGCGGCGATGATGGCGATCGGGTCGCTTCCAACGCATCGAGACGGGCCAAAGCGAATTGGTCGGGAATAATCCACCAGCCAAACGGCGGTCCGCGATAATCCAGTTGGGATGCGCTATACATCTCGCCGAACCCGTAAAATGCTCCTTCGGGCCAGCTTTGCCTGAGTCCCGGCATGAGTGCAATAGTGCGATACCCATGGCGGGCAAACGGTGTGACGAACGTATCCCGCCGCTGGGACATTACCATTACATTCGTGTCGTCGTCGCGAACCTCGACGCCCGACAAGAGGCTCACGTGCGCGAGCCACGACCCTCCGCCGAACACCGGTGAGTTGACATATGCCGAGACGACGTCGAATCCGGCTCCCCGGAGGTCCGATTGGAATCGAGCTCGGCTGGGAGACAGTCCTTCGGCGATTGCCGGTCGCTCGTAGCTCACTGCTCCGTACGACTCAATAAAAATAAGGAATACATCGGCGCCTGTGATGTGCGACAGATCGGATTCAATTGGTTGAGGCGCCGGTACAACCAGGCCTCGGCGGAAAACAAGAGGCTCTAAAAACAGGCGTGCCTGTCGCAGATATGCGCTGGACACTGTGGGCGCAAAGCCACGCTTTCCCTCCGGGATCAAATTTAACTTCTGCCCCGCCCAAATCAACACAGCGACTGCAGCCAACAGTCCGAGGACACGGCGCCCCAATGAGTACCCGAGAGCGTCGCCTACACGGCCGAAGGCCCATCGCACGAGGGCATACAATAGGAGCAGCAGAAGCACCGCGGCTGCCACGGTCTCCAAGACGATTCGGCGTGGCACCGCTGCCGCCAACATTCCAACGACACCCGAAAGGTGCCGCACGTCCCAGTACAGATTGATCTCACGGCCGTAAAGCGAAGGAGCGGTCACATCCGCAAAGCGGCCAATGATCATCGACACCCAAACCACGGAAATCCATCGGAGCCCTCGGCTCGATGGTCGCCAGTAACGGCTGACGACAGCCAGCATCAGCACGCATACAGCGAGTTCCACCGAAACAGCGCCGTACCAGCTAACAGCGAGCGTGGGCCAGACATTGTAAAAGGTGACCGACGTATTCAGCAGCACGATCGCCGGTCCGAGGACGGCCCATTTCTGCACACTTGGTTTCATTGATACTGGATCATCCCCGTCGGCGAAGATTTGCGATGGTACTTCGAATTTCGCTTCGCTTGCAATTTGCAAACAAGATTTTGGCAAATTGCGAACGCGCTCAACGTCGCAAATCACAGAGCCTTTGCCCGACCGCTAAAAGACGAACAGGATTTCAAAGCAGACGGTCTACACGGTGAAGAAGTCGACGATACGAAACACATCACAGTGCGATTTCACTTGACCCTACGCGGAACTAAACACTCCGGCCAATGGAGCATTCGGCAAAACCCAGGTTTCAATCAAGCCACAACGTCTGACCGTCGACTCCCCTCACTTATTAAATGTGTCCGCTTCTGTGAACTGAGGTGACGAGCGGTGTATTGTGCGATATCCGCTTGGTTCAAACATAACTTATTTGCGTCGAAAGTGTCCTCCGTCGCCAATAGCTCTATCAATTTTTCGTAGGCCATCGGAGCGGCATCTTGAATCGAAACTCCAGCTGCATCCTTCAATAATGCATCTGAAATCTCGAGTGTGATTTCTACCGAATCGTGGCCGAACGGCTTCAAGGAAAACGTAAGGCGACGACCGCCGTCAATAGCTTCAAACCCGACGTAACGCACACGCGCCCTTGCCGGCCTGTTCAAAGGTGCAGGATTACGCGGCTCTATTTGCAAACGTGATTTGGGATGTTGTTTCTTCATACACTTCCCCTTCGGGTGATTGAGCTTCCATTTTAAATTTCGATCGTCTGGTCACATCGATTCTTACGTTGATCACCCCTTTGTCGGACTCGCTGCTTTAGTGTGAACATGAGCAGGTGAAACCTTCTCGAGTGTCTTCATGAATGTGTCCACGGTCGCGTTAGTTCGGACGCCCTGGCCCAGGAGAATCTGTTCGCCCGTTACCTCTTTTCCGTAGACTTTCCAGTTCGCGTCGCCATCAACACTGACAACGGAGCCGTCCAGTGAGATCCCCGCGAACAAGCCTTTACTGCGTGAGTATGCAAGAACTCCGGATCGGAGAAGTACATCTGTACCCACTTCCGCTTTTCGGCCAACAGGTCCGGCAGTGGCGGACGCATCCGCGCCTAACTTTACTTTCCCCTTCAGAAGGCCCTTGATGCCGCTTTCATCCGTAAATACCAGCACGATGTCGCTGGCTTGCACGCCGATTTGGAGACCAAAGCTGCCGCCGCCAATCTCAATGAAGGCAGGCTGGCTCCAGCGACCGTTTTCGCCGCGCTGGGACATCAAGCCTTTGCCCCACTGACCGCCTATCCCGAATGCGCCTTTGACGACGTGCGGAATGACCGCGATTCCATGCGCACGAGCCATCAACTCTTCGGGAATAGCGTTTTCAGGGATGTTCATGATTTCGTTCAGAACATTGGTTGCCTCTGCCGCGCGGTCGACTTCGGCGGACTGTTTGGGCTGCTGTGCCGCCACTGGACTCGTAAGGGCGAAGACCACGACCAGCGACCACACGCCAGTACGCATAAAACTCTTCAACATAAAACCTCCTCAAACCAGACCAGGTTACTTACCAGTGACTAGACTGGATTTCGTCCCTGAATGATGCGAATCAATATGGTGGCGATGGCCAGTATCAACAGAATGTGTATAAAGCCTCCCAGCGTGTAGGACGACACCATTCCCAGCAGCCACAGAATCATTAGCAGAAAAACGATGGTCCAAACCATCTACGCCTCCTCATGCAAAAGGAATACGGGTCAGACCGCCTCGATCCAAGAAGTTGAGTGTCTCGTCTTCGAATTGTTGTCATGGACGAGGCGAGCCTAATGGGGAAATCGGGATACCGATCACATCCCCGGCAACGATCATCTCGACACGACGATTTTGTTGCCGTCCGGCAGCCGTGTCGTTGGATGCTACAGGCATCGTCTTTCCAAATCCGCGGGCGCTAACCGCGTTGATCCCGATGCCCTGCTGTACGAGATAGTCGCGAACCGTCGCAGCTCGCTTTTCGGACAATTGCTGATTGAGCTCATCGCCGCCAACACTGTCGGTGTGCCCCTCGACGTCCAGCCTCAAACCGGGATGTGCTAACACAATGCCGGAAACTTTGGCGAGCTTCTCGCGTGCGGCCGGTTTCAGCGTGTACTGACCGGTGTCGAACAGAACATCGGAAATGTTGACAATCAACCCGCGTGCACTCTCGCGCGTTTCCAAGATGAGGTTTAATTGTTGGACCAGTTTGGCCCGAAGCTCGGCCTTTTCCTGTTCAGCACGCGCGGCGGCCTGCCGCGATTGTTCTGCTGAGGCTTGATCTTTCAAGGCGCGTTCCCGCGCAGCCTCTGCCTGAGCCTGTGCTGCCGCTCGTTCTGCTTCAGCGCGAGCTCGCCGCTCCGCTTCGAGTCGCTGTTCGTTTTCTGCCTGAGCCAGCCGGCGCGCATCATCTTCGGCTTGAAGTCTTGAGTGTTCCGCCTGTGCCTTCGCTTGAGATTCACGATCGGCAGCAGCCTGGCGTTCCTGTGCTGCGCGCTGCTCGTCCTGACGTTTGAGCGCAATGAGCCTGGAGTCCTCCGCGGTCTGAACGGATTCGCGCGCCGTCATCGCTACCGGTTTGTTACCGGCCTTCCGCGCTTTGTATGCTTCCGCCTGCTGGAGCAATTTATCGGCTTTTTGAAAGGATTCGCCTGCATCCTTCTCTGCACCTGCCCATCGCGCGATGCGTACTGCGTTGCGAGCTTCGAAAAGATCCAGTGGTGTGTCTTTATCTAATGGAATCGGCTTCAGCTCTGCGGGAGAAACATGGACGCTGTACTGGCCGCGTTGCAGCAATTCATACTTTGCGTCGATTTCTTCTATCTTTCCGACGGTATCTTTGCGGATGAAGTTTTCCATCACCACCACGTCGCTTGGCTGCGAGACGGCGAAATACGGTTCGGCGGTAACGATCAGACCGAATGCTTGAAGCTCAGTCGTGACATTCAATTTGCTTTTCGTACCGTTCAGTATCACTTCACCCAGATTCGTGGCGCGACCTTCCGGAGTAATCGCCCACATGACATAGGTCAGGTACTCTGGACCAAAACGCGTGGCACCTTGCAGGTCATCAAACTCGACTTCGATCTCGATATAGCCCTGCTTGCTTTCCACCTTCGCCTCGCCGTGAGCCTCTGGCAGTAGCGGAGTCCCTCGGAAATCTACCTTTGTTGATCCGCTGTGGTGGCGATAGTTGATGGCCTTTGTCGTTCGTTCCACGACATTCACAGTGATCTTGTAGAGTGGATTGTCCGCGCTACGCTGGACCTGGACTCGTGTGGGGTTCCCGGGTTGCTGCGCTTCGGCAGGCGTCGCAACAAGCAAAATACCTAGCAGGATAAGCTTCATGACTTTCATATCTCCTCCTGGGGAACATCACAAAGCAGCACAAACCGGCCCAAATGTGAATTTGGATTGCCGATTTCCTATTAAGTCGAAGATGACGAAAGGTTTCAAAAATCTGCAACCTTAAGGTGAAGGGCACCACAGAAAATGCTTGTGTAACGAGGAGAGGAAATATTTACCGTGCAGCCTAGCTGAATATGAAATCCTGGAAGCAAACCCTGCTCATATAGTCCAAGAGAGCGGCCGCTTCACGGAACGTACCTCAAATGGCAATCGTCCTTACGAGGACGTGTAACGAAATAGGATGTTTCAATATGACGGGCAGACTTGTCGTCGCCGATGTATCAACACGACATTCCAATACCCAACAGGCATCCGCTTCATAACTAACTCGTGCAAACGCTCGATGGCTTGGCCTTGTTCGTGCTGCGAATTCGTAAGAGGGTATCAATCGGAGAACTGTGAAATGCATGGTATGCACAGAAATCAGCATTACCGAATTACGTCTATGCACGAGATCGATGACGTATTTACGCGGCGGTTGCCATTTTCCGGAAACGACGCGAGTCTCCTTTTAGGTGCTTCTCTCGAGAGCTCATTCTCCAGGGTTCGGAGAGTCTACGCGGGTTTCAAATGGAATTTGTCCACGCAGCACCACGTCTCATTTCGAGCACTCTTTTGTAGCATCGCGGCGGCGGAGAGAACGACAGACTCCAAGATTCCTGCATGATCGGGGTTTCTGGCAATTGAAATTTGGATCTGGGTCATGGACACAAACGATTTGGTATTGGTGGTCGACGACGACAAAAGCTGTCGTGACGTCCTTCGGACAGTATTGGAACTTTTCAAGCTGCGAGTCATTGAGGCTGCAAACGGTTTGAAAGGATGCAATCTGGCAATTACAGAACGGCCCGCGCTTATTTTCATGGATCTCAATATGCCCGAGATGGACGGATTGGAAGCGACTCGCACCATCCTCAGCAATCCTGATGTCGTGAGCATTCCAATCATTGCCATGTCGGCGGACGATACTCAGATGCAGAAATTGAGAGCGTTTAATGCAGGTTGCATTGAATGGCTCTCCAAACCATGGGAGCTAAGGGAGGTTTTTGGAATATTGGAGCGCTTTCTTTGGGTCGGAAAATTAAAGACAGCGTGAAATCAGCAGTGCGTGCGCGTTTCTTCTCCAGATGTGGCACTGCCATTCCGGAAGGGAGCGATCATCCTCCATGAAAAATCTATTTGCGCAGTATCGTGACGGAAAAGGGACCCTGGTGATTTCCTTCAATGATGGAACCACGATCACCGGCGACTTTGTGAAGCAAGACGATGGGTTTTTACAGATCAGCGGGCAAGTGAATGCCATAGGTCAAATATGTTATGTGCCTTACCCGAATGAGAACATCAAGTACATGTACTGGAAGGATCCAGCTGCTCCAACGCAGAGTGCTTTGTAACCGCATCCAGACGGGATTGGTGGCGGGACGTAGCAGGACGTGGCCCTCGCGGCCAGAGGTTAATGGAATTTGTTTAGAAAATCGTGTGCTCGCGCCGCGATCGTTGTTGTAATCCAGCCTCGCCTCTATACCGCCCGCGCGAAGCCGTCTTATGCAGCGCAAGTAATTAGCGCACAGGCGTCCATTCACGGAAGGGAATAAATTTCCTGCATCGCAACCTGCGTGTCTCTTTGTATAAAAACGAGTAACTCGAATCGCGGCGTCAGCATCCTGAAGAGCACGTATTAACAATGCTCTAGCGGAGCTCGGCGTCCCGAATTCCCGAATGGCTCAGAACGTGCTGTTAAAGCAGATGCAGGGAGTCGCACATGGAGACAACCGAACAGGTTCGCCATTTAGGTCTTTATTCATCCTACTGCTGCGTACAGGAATTGCTATTTGATGTAGATGACCATTTCCCTCGCTGTCCGAAATGCGAAAGATTCTGCCGCTGGAAATTGGTTGAAAGAGTAGTTGCATGGTACGAGCTTGAGGATGACCTACAGCTACGCGCCGCGTGAAAGCAGTGGCGGAGGCGCAACCTGGAATTCATGTAGCGGTGTGACTAGTCGCGAATTTTGCAGAAGTGAGGACGAAGCACGAAATTTGAAATGTGAGTAGTCAAGAAACTTTTTTCCTCACAGATCGAGCTTGATTCGCAAGTTGGTTTGCTAAGGTTCAAAGACCCGCTGGAGCCTCGGCTTAACGTTCCCAAAAAAGGAAACAAGAAAACGACCTAGATAAAAGGAGGAGACGAATGGGGAACGGGCGGCGGTGTAGGGATTTTTGGGCTTGTCCTGATAATTCTGCTTGTCTATTACTTGGTCGGAGGAGCGTCTGTTCGACCGTGATCAGACGTCGGTGCGCACTTGGCGACGCGAGCCCGCTGATGAACCATTTAACAACGAGTCGTGACGTTCGCTCTCACGTTTCACTTTTTCACTGATTAGGAAAGGAAGGAGATCGATGACAAAGTCTGAGTTCGAGCAGAAGTCGGCAAGGCACTCTTCTACGGCCGTCGCTTTTAGGAATAGGCGGCTGCGAGCAGAGCTGCCACCTGACTTGTTTCGTGCGGCGTTCGCCAATTTCAGCAACGCGGCTCAAGCTTTTGCGACAAGCCTGAGTGAGGAACGGGACCGCAAATTCGCGCTGCGATATCTTGAGTACTTACAAGAACATGCTTATAACTCAGAATCACCACGACCTAGTCCCATTCACGGCCGCCCTTCCTGCACGCTGATCCGTGCTGAATTGGAAAGATTATTTCGATCCCACTTTCTCAAAGCATACGAGCTGGCGACTTCCTGACGCGCAAACCTTAAGACATCGCCTGGACCGCTCCAGGCCCACTCGGGGTGAACCGGCCGGTCTCGAATGGGTCGCATAGGCAAGTCCGCAGCCCATCGTGATTCTTCCACACACGCTTGCGTTGCTGTTGTCCCTGGCTAAGTCAGGTTTTGGAGAAACGTCGATTAAGGTGTTGGATTTTGGACTGGCGAAAGTCGCATTCCTCACGCGCTCAAATGATCTCCGGCACCAGGGCCAATCTCGCGGCTCGCAGTCGCAAGATCTCCACACGGCCCCGCTGTTCCCGAGCCCGTTGGGTCAAATGTTCATAATCGATTCCACGGAGATCAGGCGCAACCTCGGCGGCGGCGTTAAGCGCGCACCACAGTGCCGATTTGCCATCAATCCCGATACCAAGGGCTTCGAGCCTTTCGAGGCGACGCAAGGCTCCCCGGGTGTCGTCGTCCGCCTCGACCTTCGCTTCAGCGACCTGCTCAGCTATCCAACTCGTCACTTTTCGAACTCGACTCTCGCTAATACCGAGCCGCTCCATAAGCGCCTTAAGCTGGTCGCGATCCGCTGCTATCTCAGATTTCAACGCGCCTAAATCCGGCATCAAATCTGAGGCTTCGGCCTCGAGATGCTCCAATATCTCGACGGCTGTGAGCGAACCTGCCAAATGGTCATTTAAGTAAATCGCGAGGTGTTCTTTCGACATGATGGTTCTCTCAGGTGCTAAGGCAAGTTCGGCTCATTCGCTCGGTTCTGCAATGTGTTCGTGGGTACGACGACATAGAATTCGAGTAATGCAATCGCGATTGCGAATATCAAAGGTCCGAACAGAATTCCTGTTATACCGAAGTATGCAACCGCACCGAGAATACTAAAAAAGACGATGAGCGTGTGCATCTTCGCTCCGCCGCGGATGAACAGAGGCCGCAGTATGTTGTCGACGCTACCTACAACGACAATTTGCATAACAAGAAGGACGACAGCTTTGCCTATCGATCCCCTCACGAAGAGGTAAATCGTCCAGGGAACCCAGACCAATGCCGCACCAAATACTGGTATCAGTGATAACAATGCGATGAGCAGTCCCCACAAGAGGGGGTTGGGCAGCCCAAGAAAGAAAAATGTGAATGCACTCACTGTGCCCTGCGTAAGCGTAGTGGCGAGGTTTCCTAACACGGTTGCACGTGCGACCGTGCGGAACCGCTCGACGAACATGCTTTCCTGTTCGTCGGAAAGCGGACTGAGGGCCCGCGCTCGTTGGGCGAAATAATCAGAATCGCGCAGAAGAAAGAACAGTGCGACGACCATAATGAAGTAATCGACAATGAAATTGACGATTCCGGCGGCAAACGCGGTTGCCACGCCCAGCAAGGCTATCCCTATTCTTTGAGCCTGAGCGCCTAGCTGCAAACTCTCTACACGAAAAGTGCCGGGCAGCCATGTCTGGACTCGGCGCACGATGGGACTATTCGTGGGGTCGAGCCACGCATCGATCTTCCGCAAAGTTTCGGGATTCTTTAGTCTCTGGTAAGCATCGTTGACCTCGCTCACAAGGGACATAGAAAGGAAAACAACCGGGACCAATATTGCTACCGTTAAGCCAATACATACGATGAACGCTGAAACGCTGCGACGATTGTTCAGTTTCTTGCTGATGGCTGTGTACAACGGCGACAGTAGCGTCGAAAGAATCAGCGCGAGAAAAATCGGCACCAGGAAAGGCTGCATGATTCGGAAACAGAAATAGAGGATCGTCGCGAATGCGGCCAGCAAGAGCCACTGCCCGAGAGTCTTCCCTGTTACGAATGTGCGCACGATAAGAATATGATTGAGGCGTTTCTAGTAGATCCGGTTTCTTTTCTTGCAAAGGAACACAAGTAGGGCATTGGGATAATCGACCGGTACTCGCGAGCGTACTAATCGGTCGTTACTTTCTTCTAATCCTTCTTTCCGCGATCGAGACCGAAATTCGGATCGTCTGCAGTGCCATCGACTTTGATGCGTAGAAAGGTCCCTGCACCATTCTTTGAGAAAAACGGGTCAACAGGTTTCAGGGCCCATCGTTTCCAGCCAGTCATCGTCTGCGAAACCTTCGCCTGCAACCTCAGCGCGCCGTGAAAATCGAGCACATCGGCGCGGAGATTGTAGCTTCCCGCTAAGTCGACGGCGGCTCCGGGCACAGCGAAAGACAGCGACTTGAACGCTATCACCTCATTGTTCAGCCGGAATACCCCTTTCATCCGGTGCACAACTTCGTCGATTTGTTCGTTCTTCGGTTCGCCCTGACCCCGTCGGCTCAACATATCGATTTTGTCCTGAATCGATGAACGCAAGAACTTACCCTGCGATAGCTGGAAATTGCCGTCCAACAATAGCTTTTCTTTTACCTTGCCGGTCAGCGGAGGAATGTCGATTTTCGTGTTGAGCGAGATTACGCCTTCCATAAAAGAGGGTCCCTTCATCGCGAGACGGAGCAGATCCGGGAGGTTGCCTTTGGGCATGGATACAGTAAGGCTGATTCCGCGAGCCGCGTCACTCTCATGCTTGATAATACCGCCACTCGTCGTGAAGCTAGTCCTGCCCAGCGTTCCAAATACTGGTCTGAGCACAGTGTTTCCATTCGTTCCATCGACAAGGACGTCAAAGCGCGTCGACAGCGGCACTCGGTTGCCCGAACTTTTTAAGCGAAAATCCGGAACAGTGGCTTGACCCTGAACAGCAATCGAATCGAGCTGGCCTTCGAACTTGCCCTCCGAATGGAGAATCCCTGCGATACCGTCAAAAACACCGAGATCGGCGTTGTCGAATGTATATGCCCCATCCAGCGGTGTGTCTCCCGGCTCGGCGGCGACCCATGGTCCAAAGCTACCTTGGCTGTCGATCTCACCGGGCGGTTTCGCGTTTGTCAGTTGCGCATCATATTTCATGGCGACGCCCACGCCGACCGATTCCAGTTGAACCCGGTGTAGACCCCACCGAAGCGGCACCTTCTGTTCCTCCTTAGGGAGAATCACGAGATTAGAATTTCTGACGAGCACCTTTTCAATGATCACGCCCGTTTCCATCGAGCTGTCTTGTGCGTCAGTCTTCAAGTCCCCACTGTTGCTGGACCCGAGTGTTGGCCGCTTACCTTTCGGAGGAATGTTGATTTCCATTCCGTCAAGTGTGACAAGACGTACGATTTTAGGCGTGTCAAAAAGCGTGCCTAGGTCAACATCGAAACTGAACTCCTTCATTGTGAACATCGGCGGCACGTCTGTGCGTCCCTTATGCCGCAGCGATACTCCTTCGCCTTCCACGCGCGCGACAGCGCCGCGACCACGGCTTAGAAGCAGATGGAGCGGAGACGTTTGAGGCATCCGAACGCGAAGAGATCCTAATTCCACTTCGCTGTCGAAACGCCGGCGAAGGTACAGAATTGCCTGCTCACGGATGTAGGGCTGGAACCGCTTCGCTAAGATCGATGCCGCAACGAGCATCAAAATAAAGCCAAGCAGACCAAACAATACGAGCCCTATTAGCAAATGCTTTTTTCTCTTGCTCATGACGCCGCACACTTTCCGCGACACGTGGTGCGGTTTGACTCTCGGATCATGTAAATCAAACCGCCACCCGTGAGCTTGCTCACTGATCATCCGGCCCGTTCGTGTCGGAAAGCAAACAAGGTCGCACGGAGCTGACCAAATGAAAACCGTGACGCTGCATTTCAGCCAAGGTAAAGAAACGAAAAGGCTACAGATAGGATCGCTGCGGCATGCTCAGATTGAGGGGAACCGCGAATCGCAAAGGAACCAATGGGAGTTTTTACCTGTTAGGTTTTGGGCGGCGTGGTCCGGCGAATTGGAGTTGCGAACCAAGAATTTCATCAGGAGACACTAAGTATCGCCAGTCTCTTGGCAAGCGGGCGGGTTGCAGGCACCTATGCCTGCTGGCCTCGGCCACCGATCCCGTCGCCGCGAGTCAGGCGTGGATGCGCCCGGAATTCACATCGATCATCAGGATCTTTTCAAGATCATCGCCGGAGGCGTTCTTGACCTGAAGGCAACATAGCGTGCGTTCGGACATTGAGGAGAAATTTCTTTCGGATATGTTGCGGAGAAATTTATGGAGCAATGCGACCGAATTCCGCTATTGACTCTGGGTTTGGTGTGCAACCTGCTAGGTTGCACAGTACACTTCAAATCCGCAAACGACGACGGCGCTATCTCTCAACGCGCACCGCAGCGAATGTATGAAGCTGAGTGACGGCTGGGAATTAACGAAGAAGGCACTTGCAGCGTGGAACAAGGATAATACGTTTCCACTAGGAGCTGCGCTCGCGTATTACGCAACTTTCTCGATTTCGCCACTTCTTGTAATCACTCTCGCTGTCAGCGGTTTCTTCTATCGCGGAGACAGCTTTTCATATATTCGTGCCGAGCTTGCGAATCTTGTGGGTAATAACGCCGCTACGGCGATCGCGGGCGCGATTGCATCCGTGCGATACTCCGAACATGGTTTAGCTGCAACGGTGTTCAGTGTGGTGATTCTGTTCCTCGGCGCCTCGGGTGTATTCGTCCAGCTGCAGAACTCGCTGAACCAGATTTGGGGTGTGAAACCAAAACCCGGACACTTTATACAGGATTTCCTAAAACAGAGATTGACCTCATTTGCAATGATACTCGGAGTAAGTTTTCTACTTCTCGTATCATTACTCTTAAGCGCTGCAGTCGCGGCAATCACGGCTTATTTTCGATATCTTCTGCCTGGCACCGATTTCGTGTGGTATGGGCTGGATGCCATGGCTTCATTTTTACTGGTTGTGCTGATTTTCGCGGCGATCTACAAAGCAGTACCCGATGTTCGAATCGACTGGGACGACGTGTGGGCGGGCGCTTTCATCACAGCAATCTTTTTCACCGGAGGTAAATTTCTAATCGGTTTTTACCTCGGGCGCAGCGGTATTGGTTCAGCGTTTGGTGCTGCCGCATCCGTTTTTGTGATCCTGGCCTGGGTCTACTACTCCTCACAAATTTTGTTTCTCGGCGCGGAGTTCACGAAAGTCTATTCTGAACATCACCGCTTCTGTGTGAGGCCTGTACGTGGCGCCGTCTGCGTTACACGAGAGGCGCGTCAGCGCGAGCGCGGTGAAATGGACAATTTGGACTACGAAAGAACCAATCGATTCGCTTAGGCGCCCATAAGAATTCAACCTCTCTGGTCGGACTAGAGCTTCGGCGATATATCCTCTGTATAGCCGTTGACCATCCGAGTGAAGGCAAGGCAATTCATGGAAAGTTTACATGGGCCGTTCTCTCCCCAAGACGCCGATAAAGCACGCGACCGCACTAGTCCTCGCACTCCGCTTACATCTCCTCTGCAAATGCGTTTGCGAAAGTTGCAAGCCATACATTAACCCCGCAAAACCGACGGCCACGTCCTCGGCCTGGAGCACATCTGCTCGGTGCAAGAATCTTGCACTCCACGACCATTTTGAATCTACTCAGTGGAGGAGGCCGATGGCGTGGTCTTCTTCACCATGGAACTAGTAGTCCGAAGACGAAACTGTGGAGGCAATTCATGGCTCAAAAATCTGCTACTGCTGCCGGCATTGAGTATTCCATCAGTCCAAGCGGCGATAAGTGGCCGCTACCTACTAAGGAAGAGTACGTTGTGGAGCTCGCGCGGCTCGAAAGACTTGTCGGGAAAGCGCGTGAAGAGGGCAAAGAAATTGTCGTCGTGATGGGTGTAGGGTTCGTCGGCGCAGTCATGGCAGCCATCGTGGCGGACACGGTCGACAAGAAGGGTCGGCCTAGTAAGTTTGTCATCGGCTGTCAGCGGCCCAGTCCGCGCAGTTACTGGAAGATCGTGCTTCTCAACCGTGGTGAGTCGCCGGTCAAAGCCGAGGATCCCGAAGTTGACCAGATCATTTCCCGTTGTGTTTTGGAAAAGAAGACGCTTACCGCCACGTTCCACAGCGATTGCCTGAAATTCGCAGATTGCGTTGTCGTGGACGTGCAATGCGACTACGCCAAGCAACACCTCGGCGACATGCGAACCGGCGAAGCCGATATGGCTGCGCTCGAGACGACCATGCGGACCATCGGCCAAAAGATTCAGCCCAAGTGTCTCGTCCTCATCGAAACCACGGTCGCGCCAGGGACCACCGAATTTGTGGCCTGGCCAATCATGAAAAAAGTGTTCGCGGCCCGCGGAATCAAGTCGACGCCCTTGCTGGCGCACAGTTTCGAGCGCGTGATGCCCGGACGCCAATACGTTCAGTCCATCCGCGATTTCTGGCGCGTGTGTTCCGGTTGCAATCCGGAAGCGCGCCGCCGCGTCGAGAAATTTCTTCGGGAGGTGCTCAACACGAAAGATTTCCCGCTTACCGTTATGGATCGCCCCATCGAGTCGGAAACCACCAAGATCGTCGAGAACTCTTACCGGGCAACCATCCTGGCTTTTCTTAACGAGTGGAGCCTGTTCGCCGAGCGCAATGGCGTGGATCTGATCAAGGTTATTCAGGCCATCAAAATGCGCCCGACGCACAACAACATCATCTTCCCCGGTCCGGGCATCGGCGGGTATTGTCTGCCGAAGGACGGCGGGCTGGGCTACTGGGCGTACAAGCACATTCTCGGTTTCGAAGACGGCGACACCGTTTTCAAACTCACGCCAACCGCCATCGACGTGAACGACACGCGCGGCCTCCATGTGGCCGAACTCACACGCGACGCACTGCGCAACATGGGCCATTACATTGCTGGCGCCGACGTGCTGATTTGCGGCGCGAGCTATCGACAAGATGTGGGCGATACTCGTTACAGCGGGAGCGAAATGGTCGTGCGTAAACTTACCGAAATGGGCGCCGAGATGCGCGTTCACGATCCGTACGTCGCGCACTGGTACGAACTGGAGGTGCAAGACACCTACCCCGCCCCCGGCCACTCGTGGAAGCGTTTCTTCCGGAATCAGGAGGAACTGGCCGCCATCCGTGTCCAGCAGGATTTGAAGTCTGCCCTGAAAGATGCCGAAGCTGTTATCTTCGCAGTCCCCCACGAGCCCTACACAGAATTGAGCCCTGAGGATGTCGTGAACTGGGCCGGCAAACCGTTAGCGGTTGTGGATTGCTACGGGATGCTGCCTGACGACAAGATTCGCCGGTACTTCGAACTTGGGTGCGAAGTCAAAGCCCTAGGTCGCGGTCACGTGCAAAGGCTGAAAGAAGAAGTGCGCCGCTCCATGCGCGACGGTAAGCGAGCGCGCTGAAGAGAAAGCTTCCCATTCACGACGAATGGCGCGTCAAAGCTATCCTGCGTCCGTAAGGCTCTCGAGGAACTGCGCCGCGTTATCAGACACCTCCCTTTACCGCTCGGGTGAGACGCGATGCTTCTTTATTTTCAATTGAGCACCAATTTCCCAAGGTGGACGTCGCGGTTTCGATCCCCGTCTCCCGCTCTTTCCTTTCAGTTACTTACTTCCTGGCTGTGACGATTTAAAAAATAGATAACGGTTGTCCAGGTTCGACTGGGCCCTTTCCTAGAGTAAGATCGTGCGCGGACGCTTTGCGGGAGTTAGTGCTTGAGCCAGGAAATCGCCAATACCCATCAGAAAGCCCTTCGAATTAATCTCGATTCGAGTAAATACGGAACGTTTGTTGAGATCGGTGCCGGCCAGGAAGTGGCGCGCTGGTTTTTCCGTGTTGGCGGAGCCTCTGGAACGATTGCTAAAACCATGTCGGCATACGACATGACGGTGAGCGATGCGATCTATGGTCCTTGCGAGCGATACGTGAGCCGGGAGCGGTTGCAGTCGATGCTCGACCGCGAGTTCGCGTTGCTCGAGGAACGGTTGAATGAAAAGCGTGGAGCGACAACTCGGTTCTTCGTTTTCGCGGACACCGTCGTCGCCCGAAGCTATACGCGGAAAGACGATGCGCATGGGTGGTTGGGTGTCGAGTTTCAGACGGCGCCCCGTGGACCAGCGTCGCAGATCATCATCCACGTGCGGCTGCTGGACACTGAAAATGTTCAAGAGCAGGAAACGCTGGGCATCGTCGGCGTCAACCTTGTTCATGGTGCGTTTTACGAGTACATGGCTCCTTATGCATTGATTGATTCGCTTCTTGATAATCTCACCACCGACCGCCTCGAGATCGACATGATCAAGTTCTCCGGGCCAGCATTCGCGACCGTCGACAATCGTCTCATGTCGCTTCAGCTGGTGCAGAAGGGGTTGACGAAGGCGGCGATGTTCCTTCCGAACGGCGAGGTGGTCCAGCCTGCCGACGTGCTTCACAAGAAATGTATCATCGTTGAACGCGGCAGCTTTCGCCCCGTTACCAGAGTGACTATCGATATGCTCGATTGCGCTACAGCACAGTTCGTTCAGGAGCCGAACGTGCAAGGTGAGGACGTCGTCGTTCTGATGGAGATGACGCTCAAGAATCTGATTGAAGGCGACAAGATCGATCACAAGGATTTTCTCGACCGCGTCGACATCCTAAGCGCGCTTGGAAAGACGGTCTTAATTTCAAACTATGCTGAATTCCATCGTCTAGCTTCGTATCTGTTTCTATTCACCAAGAAGATGATCGGCATCGCCATGGGCGTCCCAACGCTGCGAGAAATATTCGATGAGAAGTACTACTCGCAGCTCGAGGGAGGAATCCTCGAGAGTTTTGGCAGACTTTTTAAGAACGATTTGAAGCTCTACATATATCCGCTCCTGGAACCGAATACAGGCGCCCTGATCTCTGCAAGCAATCTGCTCGTGGCGCGCGATTTGCGTCACCTATATGCCTATCTTTTAGAAAACCATTTCATCGAATCGATGCCTGATTTCAACCCGGCCTGCCTTCCTATCTTTTCCCGAGATGTCCTAGCCAAAATTCGCTGTTGCGATCCCGCTTGGGAGACGATGGTCCCTGGAGAAGTGGCGCGGGTGATTAAGGATCGGAAGCTGTTTAACTACTCGTCCCAATCGTCGGCCACAACTATCTAGTCGACGTCACG
>DATFXZ010000512.1:0-4675 GCA_035315305.1 Terriglobia bacterium
ACTCCTGTGCCCGTTTCTGGCAGCGCACAGGGACACCCCGAGAGCCGTTGCCTGTTGGCAAAGGTCGCGTATTGTCATGGGAAAACTCCTGTGCCCGGAGGAGCTTTTCTTACAGCGCTCAACTCTTAAACGGGCAAAAAACTGTAGAAAATCGTGACGCGTGTCGCGGACGCCCACGCCCGCTGGTTAAATGGTCAAATCGCGCCTGGACCGAAAATATAGCATGCTCCTATCAATTTACGTAACGACGCCGGCGCACATTCAGGACTAGCCCAAGAGCAATGAAGGCTGTCAAAACGGATGATCCCCCATAGCTCATGAAGGGCAGAGGTATGCCGGTAGTCGGCATGAACCCGATGACCATTCCCACATTTACGATAACGTGGAAAAAGTAAATCCCGACAACGCCCATGACAATGAACAGCCCGAGGCTGTCGCGCGCAGTCTGTGCGTTATGAATCGATCGGAAGATGATAAACGCCAATAATCCAAGCGTGCCGATGACACCGACAAAGCCGAGTTCTTCACCGACAACCGAAAAAATAAAGTCGGTATGGCGGGTTGGCAGGAATCCCAATCGATTCTGCGAACCATTGAATACGCCTTTGCCGATCAATCCTCCTGATCCGATAGCGATTTTGGACTGAGACACTTGGTAACCCTTGCCCAACGGATCTCTGTCAGGATCGAGAAAGGTCAAAATACGTTCCTTCTGGTACGGCTTAAGAATCAGCCAAGATATCGGAAGGACTAGAACGAAACCCAAAATCAACGAAATCAGGACTGCCGGACGAACCCCGCGGATAAAAAGCCCGACAGCCAAAGCCGGTAAATAGGTCAGCGCCGTTCCCAAATCGGGTTGAAGTGCCACGAGACTTACCGGCACCATACAAATCATGCAAGCCTTTGCGATTTGTGAGAACGTCATGTATCGGCTGCTTCGTAACTCCGAAAAGAACCTCGCCAATGTCACGACAACGACCATCTTGATCAATTCAGAAGGTTGGAACATTGCGGGCCCTAACCTCACCCAGCTCTTGGATCCGGACACTCTGTGACCCATGGCTAATGTATAGAGCAGCACAACGATCGCTAAGAGATAAAACCAGGGGATTTGCTCAGCAATAAGGTGGTAATCGATGGCAGCGACGATGATAAGGAAAACGATGCCGACGCAGACCCATGCCAACTGCCGAGCAAAAAAATTATCTGTGGGCTGCGCCATGGTGGAGCTGTAAATCTCGACAAGACTAATGATCGACAGGCCGATTGCAGCGGCAAACAGTAGCCAATCGAAGTCTTTCCAGAAGCGTCCCGATGTTGAATCTCCGATCAAGGTCAAATCCTCGGTTCAATTCGCCGCAATCGTGGTGACTTTTCCATCGAACTGCCCGAGTTTCTTTTTGTAGTACGTCTCCAACACCGCATGCGCGACAGGAGCTGCAGCCTCAGCGCCCCATCCGCCGTTTTCAATAAACGCCGCCACTACAATTTCCGGGTTGCGAGAAGGGGCGAAGCCGACGAACCATGAGTTGTCTTTGTATGCTTGGCCTTTCAGATTCGCTTGCTTGCCGACGACTTGAGCGGTGCCGGTTTTTCCGGCAACATCGAATCCTTCAATTCTGGCGCGGAAACCGGTTCCTCCTTCCTCATTCACGACACCCCACATTGCCGTGGTCACGATATTCACCGTGGATTGATGAATTGGATAATCCTCTTCAACAATCTCGTTCGCCGGCAAAGAAAGCTTTTTGAGTTGCTCAGGTTTCACGAAGTGAGGTTGCTTCAGGCGGCCACCGGTCGTGAGCCCGCCCATTGCCCAGGCTGCTTGCAGCGGCGTGATGCTAACGTATCCTTGGCCGATCGCTACGGAAATTGTCTCGCCCGCGTACCATTTAGCTTTATAGACGCGTTGCTTCCAGGCCTCAGAGGGAATGAGTCCTGAATCCTCATTCGGAAGATCGATACCGCTCTTCCGTCCCAAACCCATCATCGTCGCATATTGATAGATGCGGCTAATGCCAAGATCGTTACCGACGTTATAGAAGAACACGTTGCACGACGTGACGATGGCATCATGTAGACCCAACGTTCCATGACCTTCGTGCTTGTCACAGGCAAAGGTGTGCCCATAGAAAGACGCATAGCCCGGGCAGTACACCGACCGCAACGGATTTAACGTTCCCGCCTCTAAACCCGCAGCCGCCATGAAAACCTTAAAAACGGAACCCGGCGAAAACCGGCTTTGAATGGCGCGGTTCTGCATCGGTTTGCGAGGGTCGGTGATCAAGTTATTCCAGTCGACGGGAGAAATCCGTGTAGCGAAGAGATTCGGGTCGTAAGCAGGTCTGCTTACCATTGCTAGAATCTCACCCGTTCTCGGATCCAGAGCAACGACGGCACCTGAACGCTCACCTACCATGTCTTCGGCAGCACGCTGAAGGTCCAGATCGATCGTCGTGACGAGATCGTTTCCAGCAACATACGGTTGCTCTTCCAGCTGGCCCATCTCCCGGCCGAAGCTATTCACGATGACGCGCTTGAATCCATCTTGCCCAACGAGCAAGTTGTTGTATTGCCGTTCCAACCCGGTCTTGCCGACCTGATCGCCCGACTTGAAATTCACAAACTCAGGCGTGGTCAACTCGGCCTCAGTCACTTCACCGACATAGCCCATTGCGTGAGCCGCCAATTGTCCTTCAAAGTAACGGCGTCGAGGTTGCAACTCGACGGCAATCTCCGGCAACTCGTACCGATGTGATTTCACGTATGCAATGTCGTCGACGGACACGTCTTCTTTCAAAACGATCGGACGGAATTTAGGAACGTGCCGCCTGATGGACCGGTTGATGCTCTCAAGCACCTCATCTTTCGACATGCTGATACCGGAGCTCAACATCGCTGCGGTCTGCTCGACCGTGTGGGGACTATTCTCTCGAATCAGAATGATGTTGTAGGACGGCCGATTGTCCGCCAGGACGCGATGCTCTCGATCGTAGATCCGGCCTCGTGGGGCGAGCAGCGGAATCTCACGGACACGATTCTGATCGGCTCGCTGCTGGTAGTAGCTGACCTGTACGATCTGCATGTTCCAGAAGCCGAAGGCCAAAACGAGAAGCGCAGCAACAATGACGTAACCGATAAAACTGATGCGCCAGCGAAGGGTCTCGTGTTCTTCACGTTGTAGCATCTCGCCACCGATCGTGGTACCCGAACAGAACTAATCCAAAAAGCGTATTGAATGTTGCCGATAGCAGCCAGGTACCCATGGCACCACTATAAGTCGGGTTGGATCCAGGACCGACCATAAGTGCAAGAATAGTAACCAGAATGTCATCCCCCAGGCTAAACAAAAATATAGCGAAAACCCGAGTGATCGTTTGGTCGACGGCAAACTTGTGCCCAGCAGAAGCCGCAAAGAATCCAATGAGTGTCTTAGTGAGTCCATTCGCGCCGAGAATGGCGCCGGACAAACTGTCCTGCATCAAGCCGAGTGCGCTTCCGATCACAATGGACGCCATAGGATTACTTAAGGTGAAACCATAATAGATACAGCAAATTAGGGGTAGATCGAAATATCCGAAGACCTTGAACTTAAAAGAAAGGATGCCCTGAATTACCACGACGCCTATCAACGCTGTGGCAAATTTCCCGAAAAGTCCGAGAGTGGTAATCCGGTTCATAATTCTTGATTACGGAACTGGCTGCCCTTGTGTGGGATCAACGACATCCACTTTTTCGTGGCGCTCGACTACGCAGAGCACTTCCTCGAGCCGGCCTAAATCCGCGGTGGGTCGAACCTGAACAGCTTTAAGCAACCCACGGCGAGCTCCGACAGACGTGATAACACCGACCGGCGTACCCTTCGGGTAAATGCGGTCGCCCCCGGAAGTAAGAAACATATCTCCTGGCTTCAGATCGTTATCGTCATCGATGTAATCCAAGTCCAGTTCCGGACCTCCGTTTCCCCTCACGATGCCCTGACGTCGTGTCGACTGCAGCATCACACCAACTGCGCTCTGCGAATCGATAATGAGCTGCACAATTGAGAAGAAATTACTGGACTGAATAACGCGTCCAACGACTCCGGCCGGCGTGATCACAGCGGTATCCGGCTTCAGGCCGTGCACCCTGCCCTTGTCGATCGTAATTGTTTGGTTGTGTGCGGGGTCACGAGCGATAACGCGCGCCATGAGCGGTTTTCCGATGCCTAGAGGCTGAAATCCGGCAAGAGCCCGAATGCGTTCGGCCTCCGCGATTGCTTCCTGCTGCTGGATAAGCTGCATTCGGAGGTCGTCGTTCTCCCGCTTAAGCTGCACATTTTCCTCATGAACGCCGATCAACACGATGTAGCGGTCCCAGGCCTGGCGCACTCCAAAAAGCGACCGATCCGCAAGTTTTTCCAGAGGAGCCAGCGAGTCGAGGGCCCACACTCGAATAAAACCGGTGTCGATCCGGTGATGACCTTGCAGGGAAATCAATGCGATGTGAATGACGAGAGCTACTGTCAACGCGATCCGGACTGGCTTTTTGGAGGCGACGACAATTCTGCTCATAAGTCGCGATTCCCCTAGACTGACGAACTATCGAGGGGAATATATCGCGCTGGACATGGACTAGTTAATCGCAATCTTTCGCAATAATTGAAAGTCGCTCAACATTTTTCCAGTGCCCA
>DATFXZ010000513.1:0-5870 GCA_035315305.1 Terriglobia bacterium
GGAGGCGGCACGTTTGACGTCTCAATTCTCGATGTTGGCGACGGCGTTTTTGAAGTGAAGTCGACGGCGGGGGATACACATCTTGGAGGCGACGATTTCGACAAGCGCATCGTGGACTGGGTCGCTGACGAATTCAAGCGCGACAACGGCATCGACCTCAGAAAAGACCGTCAGGCCTTGCAGCGTTTAATAGAAGCGGCAGAGAAAGCGAAGATCGAGCTGTCCGGAACGATGGAGACGACAATTAGCCTGCCCTTCATTACAGCCGATGCCACCGGGCCAAAGCATCTCGAGATGCGGCTCACGCGTGCCAAATTTGAGCAACTTACTGCCGACCTGGTTGAGCGATGTGTCGGCCCATTCAAGCAAGCTGTAGGCGACGCAAAGCTGTCAGAAAGAGACATCGATGAAGTGATTCTCGTCGGCGGAGCGACACGCATGCCCTCCATTCAAACTTTGGTCCGGCGCTTAACCGGCGGCAAAGAGCCTAATCAATCCGTTAACCCAGATGAAGTTGTGGCAATAGGCGCTGCAATCCAGGCCGGAGTGCTTGCAGGTGAAGTCAAGGATGTGGTTCTGCTGGATGTGACGCCACTGTCGATGGGCCTCGAAACTCTCGGAGGCGTGATGACGAAACTCGTCGACCGGAACACCACAATTCCTGTACGGCGGAGCGAGGTGTTTTCCACCGCCGATGATAACCAGACGGCTGTCGATGTCCATGTCCTCCAGGGCGAGCGGCCCGTCGCTCGCGACAATCGAACACTTGGCCACTTCAGACTTGAAGGCATCCGCCCCGCGCCTCGCGGTGTACCTCAGGTCGAGGTCACATTCGATATCGACGCAAACGGGATTCTGACGGCAACAGCTCGCGACAAAGATACGGGCAAGGAACAAAAAATAACCATCACCGGTTCGACGCAGTTACCCAAGGAGGAAATCGACCGGATGGTTCGCGATTCGGAAATGCACGCCGACGAGGATCGGCGTCGCAAGGAAGAGATTGAAGCGCGCAACAATGCCGATTCGATGGGACATCAAGTCGAAAGGCAGTTGCGTGAGCTCGGAGATCGGGCTCCGGCGAATGAGCGAGCGCGCGCGGAACAAATGATCAATCAGGTGCGAGAACTTGTAAGGACGCATTCCACTGACATCAACCAATTGCGGCAATTGACGAATGACCTGCAACAGATTCTTTATGGCCTCGCTGGTGCGGCATCTCAAGCCCCGCAGCCTGAAACTCAGAAGACCGGAACCGGTGGACCGGATGATGTCATCGACGCAGATTTCAGAAAAGCGGGTTAGTCATGGCAGAAAAAACAATTGAGACGTTAGAACAAGACTTGAAAACAGAACACGCCATGTACCTACGCGCGCTCGCCGATTTCGATAACTATCGCCGCCGCATCGATCGGGACCGTGCGAAGTTCGGAACCGAGGCGCTGCGGGATTTTATGAGCGAACTGCTGGATGTCGTGGACGATCTCGAACGTTTTCTCAATTCCGTCGGTGAAGAGGCGAGCCCCTTGATCGACGGAGTTCGCTTCGTGCATCAGAAACTACTCAGTCTTCTTGAAAAAGAAGGTGTCCGGCCCTTCGAAAGCGTCGGAAAGCCATTCGATCCCTCGCTTCATGAAGTTATATCAACCGTAGCGGCCAAGGATACGGCCGAAGGCACCGTCGTGCGGGAGGCACGGCACGGCTACAAATTTAAGGGCGATATCTTGCGGCCGGCGCGTGTCGTCGTAGCGAGGTAATTCGAGACCGGCAAATGGTGGAGAAATGGCAGTCAAGTTCAGAGACTACTACGAAACACTTGGGCTTTCTCGCCAGGTTACTGACGAGCAGATTCGTAATGCTTACCGGAAGCTCGCTCGAAAGTACCACCCGGACGTCAATCCCGGAAATAAGGACGCGGAAGAAAAGTTTAAAGAAATAAATGAAGCCTACAGCGTCCTTTCTGATCCGCAAAAACGTAAACAGTATGACGAACTGGGACAGAACTGGAAAGCAGGAGCGGATTTCAGGCCTCCACCGGATTGGGGTCGCAATGTGCGGGTTGAATTCGGAGATGTCGGTGGCGGCTTTGGCGACTTCAGTGACTTCTTTGAGAGTGTGTTCGGAGGTGCAGGCCGAGGGGCCGGCACGAGGGGAGCGCGCTTCGCAACTCGCGGCCGCGACTTGGAAGCTCAGATCCGCATCCCTCTCGAAGAGGCCCATCGCGGCACAACTCGGACCATTACTCTTCGTGGTCCCGATGGAAAACAAAAAACCGTACTCGTCAACATACCAGCGGGCATATCGGACGGAGAACTAATTCACATTCCAAACGAAGGTGCGGCCGGCGCCGGCGGCGCCCCTCCGGGACACCTCTTCGTAACTGTCCGGCTCGAACCTCATCCCCTATTAAGAGTCCTCGACGATGGCAATCTCGAGATGAACGTGCCGGTGGCGCCGTGGGAGGCCGCACTTGGCGCGCGAGTCCGGGTGCCGACACTCGACGGACCCGTGGACCTCACTATTCCTCCTAATACTCAAAATGGGCAGCGATTACGCTTGCGAGGCCAGGGCTTGGCCCGTCGGGGCGGCGGCCGTGGCGACCTGTACGTTCGTATCCAGATTGTGAATCCGCCGACACTCTCGGCAAAGGAACGAGAGCTGTTTGAGAGCTTGGCCTCGGAATCTCGTTTCGATCCTCGTCAGTTCCTGGCAGGTAAAAAATGAAAGCAACAAAATACGAAATCGCCGTTGTTCGACCTCGACGGAATTTGATGCGGTTGGAAGACGCTGCAAGGCGTCTCGGATTGCATCCAGACGTCGTTCAACGATTTCTGGAGTTTGGTCTGCTTGAGCCGGCCGAAGTGACTGGTGCCGAAATCATGTTAGATCCAGTCGCTCTTCGTCGCATCGGCGTAATTCAGCGTCTGCGATACGACCTTGGAATCAACCTGGCAGGGATCGGAGTAATTCTGGAGTTGCTGGATCGAATTGACACTTTGCAGCGCGGAGGTCGCCGTGGATATCAATAAACTTACCGAGAAGCTTCAGGAGGCGCTGAGTTCCGCCCAAAGTAAAGCGGTCCGTTACAGTCATCAGCAGGTCGATGTAGAGCATCTGCTGCTCTCTCTGCTGGAGCAGCAACGCGGCCTTGCAACTTCGATCTTGAACAAAGCGAATATCGATGTCGAAAGCCTGAAAAGAAATATTGAACAGGAACTGGCCCGGTTACCAAAAGTTACGGGTCCCACCGGTGAACCTGGTCAAGTGTACGTTACGAGCCGTTTGAACCGGTTGCTTACTGAAGCGGAAGACGAAAGCAAGAGGCTCGGGGATGAATATGTTTCTGTCGAGCACGTTCTGCTGGCAATGACCGATGATACCGGCCCGACAGGACGCCTCCTCAAACAGTTCGGTGTCACTAGAGAACGGCTGATGCAGACCCTGCGCGAGGTGCGTGGGAGCCAGCGCGTGACATCGCAGAATCCTGAGGCCACTTACGAAGCGCTCGAAAAGTATGGGCGCGACCTCACGCTGCTGGCAGGACAAGGAAAGCTGGATCCGGTGATCGGCCGTGATGAGGAAATTCGCCGGGTCGTTCAGGTGCTTTCCCGCCGAACAAAGAACAACCCGGTTCTGATTGGCGAGCCCGGTGTTGGAAAGACGGCGATCGTCGAAGGTCTGGCTCAGCGGATCATCCGAGGTGATGTACCCGAAAGCCTTAAGGACAAACGCATCATTGCTCTCGATATGGGCGCTTTAATTGCCGGAGCCAAGTATCGCGGCGAATTCGAGGAACGGCTGAAAGCTGTCCTCCAAGAAGTTCTAAGCTCTGAAGGCAGAATCATCGTTTTCATCGATGAGCTCCACACAGTAGTCGGGGCCGGGCGCGCTGAAGGCGCGATGGATGCCGGGAACCTTCTCAAGCCAATGCTTGCTCGCGGAGAATTACACTGTATCGGCGCCACGACTCTTGCGGAATATCGCAAGCACATCGAGAAGGATGCAGCACTCGAGCGGCGTTTTCAGCCGATCGTGGTCGATGAGCCCAGCGTCGAAGACACTATCTCCATACTTCGTGGCCTGAAGGATCGCTATGAAGTCCATCATGGAGTGCGTATCAAGGATTCCGCACTTGTCGCCGCTGCGGTTTTGTCCAAACGTTACATCACGGACCGATTTCTCCCCGACAAGGCCATCGATTTGGTCGATGAGGCTGCGGCGAAGCTTCGCGTCGAAATCGATTCGATGCCGGCAGAGTTGGATGAAATTCTTCGGCGTGTCATGCAGCTGGAGATCGAACGCGAGGCCTTGAAAAAGGAGACGGACTCCGCCTCGAAAGACCGATTGGCAAGACTCGAGAAGGAATTGGCCGAACTGCATGCGCAAGCGGATTCCCTGAAAGCTCAATGGCAAGCAGAAAAACAGGCAGTCAATCGGCTGCGAGCCCTTCGGGAACAGATCGAAGAGACGAAGATCGAAATCGAGCGGGCCGAGAGGGAATACGATTTAAATCGTGCTGCTCAGTTGCGCTATGGCAAGCTCGCGGAACTCGAGCGCAAGCTTGCTGCAGAGGAAGAGCGGCTAATCAAGAAGCAGGGACAGCAACGGCTGCTCAAGGAAGAGGTCGACGAAGAAGATGTCGCAGAAATCGTCAGCCGGTGGACTGGAATCCCTGTGTCCAGGCTGCTCGAAGGAGAAATGCAAAAGCTCATGCGACTTGAAGAGGAACTTCACCGACGTGTCGTGGGGCAGGATGAGGCCGTGACCGCGGTGGCTGAGGCCGTAATTCGGGCTCGAACGGGGCTAAAGGACCCGAACCGGCCGATCGGAAGCTTCATCTTTCTCGGACCCACAGGCGTCGGAAAAACGGAACTCGCGCGCGCACTTGCTCAATCTTTGTTCGATGATGAACATGCCATGATCCGCATCGACATGTCGGAGTATCAGGAGAGGCACACGGTTGCGAGACTCATCGGCGCGCCTCCAGGCTACGTCGGCTTTGAAGAAGGCGGTCAACTTACCGAGGCTGTTCGGCGCCGGCCATTTTCCGTGCTCCTGTTCGATGAGATTGAAAAGGCACACGGTGACGTTTTCAACGTTCTCCTCCAGGTCCTGGATGACGGGCGTCTGACCGACGGGCAAGGCCGCACGGTAGATTTCAGGAACACCATTGTGATTATGACTTCCAACATTGGAAGCTACCGCATCCTTGAGTATCGTGGTGCTTTTGAAGGCGAGAATTACGAACGCATGAAGAAGGCTGTATTGGACGAGATGCGACAGTATTTCCGTCCAGAATTTCTCAACCGCGTGGATGAGGTCATCGTGTTCCATGCTCTTTCGGAGGAGCATTTGAAACAGATCGTGGACATACAGCTTGAAAACTTTCGCCGCCGCCTCGAGGACCGGCACATCCACATTGAACTTACAGACGCAGCCAAAACTCACCTCGTGCGCGTGGGCTATGACCCGAACTACGGAGCACGTCCGTTGAAGCGCGCTATCCAAAAAGAAGTTGAGACGGCACTGGCAAAAGCCATGTTACGAGGCGAGGTCAAAGATGGACAAACAGTAGTCGTCGACTTTAACGCTCAAGAAGGCAAGCTAACATTCACTGCAAAGCCCGTGGAGAAGCCTGTTTTGAGTAAAGCGTCATGACGAAACGACGGTCTGCCTTTGTGTCTCTGTGTCTCTGTGGTTCCTAACCCGAGACTGTAGATCTTTCACCGGCATCATCGGCAGACTTCAACTGACATCGATCGTCATTGAAAGAACGATTCGCGGAGGAACGCTCAATTCATAGAGTATTTGATGACAAAAAGGAGAACCGACATGGACCTCACCGAACTTACAAAGGCTTTAAAGAAAAC
>DATFXZ010000514.1:0-6387 GCA_035315305.1 Terriglobia bacterium
ACACGGCATGCGCCGCCACGGCACTTGCTCAATGCATATCGGTTCAGCGCAACGAACCGATAAAAGATCTGGGAAATCCAGCGAATGCCCGGTGCGCCGGCAACGTTTCCGATAAGACGAGTTTCCGAAAAAAGGCGCGCCAGCAGGATGACGGCGGCCGCGCCCACCACGACTTTGCGTTCAGGCGTTACGACATGCAGTTCGCGAAGACACGCTTCCAGGTTCAAGTTGGGATGGATTGTCGGCAATATGCCGGGATCAATGGGATGGGCAACCACGACTTTATCCTGATCCAGGATCTTCAGCCAGGAAACCCCAGCTTGACAAATCTCACATTGCTCATCGTGGATGACTTGGTAAGACAAGCGCGCCTCGGTGAACGCAAAAAAAATACGCAACGATACTCTTCTGTCTGAGGAACGATGTCAACGTACAGAGCCCTGCTTACAGCGTGTCGAATACTTTTGGATACGACGCATCCAGGGTCATGAACTCGCCAGTACTCGGGTGCTTGAAATCGAGGTGAGCAGCGTGAAGCGCCAAACGGCGAATGGGATTGGATCGGGCGCCGTAGTTCTTATCGCCGATTATGGGATGACCTGAGTCGGCAAGATGGACGCGGATCTGGTGCTTCCGTCCCGTCTCCAGCCGCACTTCCAGGACTGTTGTTTTGGCGTTGCGCTTCAAGACATGCACGTGAGTTACTGCCAGTTTTCCGATCTTCGTGTTTGAAGTTGAGTAGACTCGATATGCTGCGTTTTCCCTCAGGTAAGACCGGATTGTGAAATCGTCCGATTTTGCGCGTCCCTCGACGACTGCAACGTATCGCCGCCCGGCGGTGTGCCTTTTGAATTGATCCTGCAGCCGTTCCTTGGCCTGAACCGTCTTGGCGAAAACCAGGAGTCCCGATGCTTCCCGGTCCAGTCTGTGTACGATGAATAGTGCTTCCCGAGGTTTTTTGTGATTCAGATACTCACGCAGTATGGCGTAAACGGTTTTGGATCTTTCCGTGTTTGTCGCCATCGTCAGCAGCCCTGACGGTTTATCTACAACGATGACGCTGTCGTCTTCAAACACGATCCGGATACGATCGAGTCTCATCTAGGGAACCGTCGTTCCCATAGATGTACCGAAGTGAATATCTCTGCGGTAGTGGGAGCTCATCGGGCAGTTTGCAAAAGTTTTGGACGCTATCCTGCTTGTCAAAAAGCGGAACGACGAACTCGATCGTCGGCATCGCGGCAATGCTACCGCATTGGCGGGGGCGGCGTCCAAGGTCGAAGCACGGAGCCACTATGAAAATCATCGCTCTGCCGGTATTGGTCACAACGATCGCGGGTGTCCTGTTAGCGTCTATTCTGGTGCAGCCCAGTTCTTCCGCACAGCAGACGGATTTGCGCGCTGACGTCGATCTTGTATCGATTTATTTCACGGTCCGCGACAAGCGGGAGCATCTCGTGACGAATCTGCCAAAGGAGGCGTTCAAGGTCGTTGAAGACGGCCGGCCACAGGACATCAACTTCTTCGCGGTTCACAGCGATGTCCCGCTCAATGTCGGCGTTTTGCTCGACACCAGCACCAGCTTGTCACGGACACTCGGACTTGAGGCGGAAGCCGCCTCCCGGTTTTTCGATACGGTGATGCGGCGAAATGATCAAGGTTTTCTCGTGAGTTATGCTTCTCGAACCGAGGTACTCCAGGTACCCACCGAAGACGTGGATCAACTCGCGACGAAGGCGCAAACGATTCGCAAGCAAGGCCGCGGCGACGACATCATCCCGGCGTCACGGCGCACGCCACCGGTATCGCCATTTCCAGGTCGCTTTCCGATGCCGGCTCCCCCGCCGTCGTCGATCCCAGATACTGCCAGCCTGCGTGTTGCCCGCCTGTATGACTCCGTTGTGTTTTCGGTCGAACGGTTTCTGAGCCGAGAGGTGGGGCGGAAGGCGTTGGTCATCGCCGCGCTCGCAGATGATGCCCGCAGCGAGGCCACTCTCCGCGATGCGCTCAAGACCCTGAAACAGAACGATGTCATCGCATACGTGCTCGAGGTTCAGCATGCTCCACGCCGCGATCGTGATGATTGCGACATCGTTCACGTCTTTCGGAATGAAGAGGACAATCGTATCGCCAGGCTTGCAGTCGAGACCGGCGGGCGCGTGATCAAAGTCGAGGGATTTGAAAAGATGCAGGCTGCGTTCGAACAGATCGCGGATGAACTGCACAACCAGTACAGCCTGGGTTACCGGCCGACGAATCAAAATTGGGACGGAGCATTTCGCAAAGTAAGCATTCAGGCAGGCAAGGGCTACAAAATCGCCGCCCGCGACGGCTACTACGCAAAGCCCAGGAATTAGAGTGTGCACCCCTCCGAAGTGCCGACTACAGCGTTGCGATAAGCGCCCATCCTATGGCGCAGAAGATCGATCCGGCGAAGGCCCAAGTGCTCAGGAATTGAGTTTGGATCAGAAAGCCGGCAATGACCGGTGCGACGATCTGGGCGATCGACATCAGCGATTGCATCAAGCCAATCACCATGCCTTGCCGATGCCGTGCAGCACTCGTCGTGATCAGTGCCGTAAGGCTCGGACGCAAAATAGCGCTGCCGAACGTCAGTAGTCCGGTCGCAAGAAGCAGATATGGAATCCCGTGAACGCCCGCTAGTAGTACGAAGCCGCCCGCCATCGTCGCGAAGCCCATCTGCACGAGCCGGCTTTCACCAAACGACTTTACGAGCGATCCGATCCCACCGCCCTGGATGATCACACCAATGAGACCCGAAAACGCGAACACATAACCGACCTCCTTCGTTCCAAATGGAAGTCCGTTGTAAGTGAAACGCCGTTCCGCGAAAAGAGCGAACCCTGAAAAAAACGTGCTGAATGCAAATGTGAACGCGAAGAACTGCCACAACAGGGGACCGAGCCGCTTATCTTTGAATGAATCGCTTAACGCACTCCAACGGGAAAAGCCTTCCTTCAACTCCGGATGCGAGTGAGGCCGCACTGCCGGCAACAAGAAATACGTGCACATGATGCTCGTAAAGGAGAGGGCGGCGGCTGCGAATATCGGATACGTATTGCCGAACTGGGCGAGGAATCCTGAAATACCGGGGCCGAATAAGAATCCCAATCCAAATGCAATGCCGATGATGCTGAACGATCGTGTCCGGTTTTCAGCATCGCTGACGTCGGCGATATATGCCTGGGCGACTGTAAGATTGCCGGCAGTTAAACCGTCGATGATTCGGGCGAGAAACACCAGCCACAACGTATGAGCGTAAGCCAGGATAAGAAATCCAGCACACGTGCCGACTTGGCTCACAAGTAAGACCGGACGCCGGCCGATGCGGTCGGAAAGATGTCCAAGCGGCGGTCCGGCGATCAATTGGCATATCGCGTACGCTGAAACCAGGAGTCCCACGATTCTCGGTGTCGCTCCCATGGATTCCGCATAGAACGGCAGCAGCGGCAGAATGATCGTCAGCCCGAGCACGTCTACAAAAACAATCAGGAAGATCGAGAGAAGCGGTGATCTTTTCATGAGGACGGTGGTTGACTTCTCTTGAGGATGCGCGCTACCGCGCTTGCGCTTCGCGTCTTCAGTGGTAGAAATCCTAGCCAAGGATATCGCTCCGTTTGGGTGGCCAAGAAGGCACAACCGAGCACAACGAATGTTTCAAAATATACGAGCAACAGGAACGTAACCGAGATTGCGAATGGTCCTTGCGTCGGATCCAGATCGGGTACAACGCGGACAAAAATAACCCGCACCAGCTCAGCCATCACTCCTGCAAGAATAGCCGCTGGCAGCACCTGACTTGCACTGATTTTCTTGTTCGGGAGAAATTTGTAGAGCGCAAAAATTGCTGCGATGAAAAAGCACGTCATGGTAGAGCGGATGACAAGGAACCGCATTGTCGCGCGCACCAAGCTGAACGGAAGTAGATTGACGATTTTGTGCAAGGCTGCAGAAATTGAAAGGGAGAACAAGCCCAGGATCGTACAAACCAATGTGAGTGTGAAACCTACGATCTGATTCAACCAATACGGCCGGTCTTCCTGAATTTGCCAGAGCCGGTTCAGAGCCGTCTCCATTGGAATGAATACGCCGGCCGCGCCAAGCAAGATCCAAAGAAGAGAGCCTAATTGCCTATGCCGAACCGATGACAGCGCTTTCAGATGGCTTACTACAAAATCCTGATGGACAGGAAAATACGATTGCACCGTAGACAGCAATACGTCGTATGCCCCATCCCATCTCAGCATGTTTTTGAAAACGCTGAGCATAGCCAGGCATGCTGGAAAGAACCCCAGCAGAGCGGCGGCGGCTAAAGCCAGGCAGAAGGCGTGCGTTTCGGTCTGAAGAACCAAATATCGAAACAGAGGAAATAGATTTTGGGTTTCTTGGGCGAGGCGGCGCCAAAAATCGCGATCAATCATCCTTGACTAGTGTACCCTGCGGACGGGGTTGAATGTGGGGCAGAGCATACCAGGTAGGTATTCCCCTCCTCGTGAGGAGGGGAATACACGGGAATTTGACATTTTCATATGGGCAAAAGAATCATTTCTTCGCAGCCTTCTCCTCGAGCTGCTGCTCAATCTGCAGTTCATTCTTTACTTCGAACGTGCCGGGCACACCTCGTGCCGCCATATATGCGAGCTGGCTGTCACCCTCATTCAACACGACCCCTTTCAAGGTGACGTGACCGTTCTTCACGATAATGTGGATTGGCGGAACCGATTGCGTACCGTATCGAAAGAGCGGCGAATCGAAGCGATAGATCGCGCGGTAAAGCGCGACTCGCAGTTCGTCGTCCATCGGAGAAAGCGGCAGCACCTCAATGTTGTCGATGACGCGGCTTACTGACTCTAGTTTCTTCACGCGGTGCTCAGCGTCGTCCTTTACCGTGGGACGCGTTACTTCGCCCATAAGTGTCACCGTCCCGTCAGGTTTCACCTGAGCCTCCAGCCAATCGAACACCGTGTAATAAGGCAGAGTCACCAACTGGTGACGGACTTCTTCCTTCAGCGCCTCAATCCGGCGCGCATTACGATTGGCAGGTGTGTTCAATGTAGCTGGATTTTTGTCGCGCTGAGCAGCGCCGAGATCAAGTGTTGCGATAAGTATCAGGCTGGCGAGTACTATTAAACTCCGGAATCTGAAAACAGAACTGTTCGGCATAACCTCCTCCAGAAAGATCGTATAGGTGGTTAGATCGAGGGATTTGGAAACGGTAAGTTAGGCCCTGGTTAAAGAGGGATAACACCACAAAGACACAGAGACACAAAGGTCTGGCAGCTTAATATCAAGTGTTCATTTCAGTCGGCCGCCAGACCTTTGTGTCTCTGTGTCTTTGTGGTGACATCCCAGTAAACCCGGCCGGATTAAGCCGCATGCCGCTCTTTCGGCCCACGATGCGCGCGACTCTTACGTATAAGCTGGATTGTAGTAATAATGGTCCCAATGATCGCTGCTGCAAACAGGGCTGTCCCGATATATTCGAAAATATCCGACTTCAACCAACCGATGATCGTCGGGCCGTAGAAGTATGCGAGCACGGCTTCCACTCCAAAACGAAATAAACGTGTCAGGAAAAGCGTGATGAAGAAGAGCAACGTGTCCACTTTCAACGCGCCGGCAGCCAGAACACAAGCGGTGAAAGGAAACGGCGGTGGAATCAAGTCCAATATTGCCAGAGCCACCGCGCCTTTTTCTTCGATGCGTCGGCGAAACCCGGCCAGCCTCTTCTTGGGTACATATCGTTCGAGTCCTACTTCACCAAGCCCGCGTCCGATGTAATACGTCAAAGCGGCGCCGAAAAGCGATCCGGCCGAGGCCAGTATGGGATAGAGCCAGAAGAATTCACGGTTTCGAGAAACCAAAATGACGACAGCAATGTCAACGGCCAGGGGAAGGAAAAAAACCATCGTCGAGTCGAGGGCGGCGATTAACCATAATCCCCACCACGACAAAAAACCGCCAAAAATTGTTGCGAAAAACCCGCGCATGATTGGTTAAACTATTACGAGCGCTGCCGACATCAGACGCATCCAGGTTTCACATCATCTTGCAACAAGGACCTTCACATAAATGCTTCAGCAATCATTGGCCCTTTGGATTGGTCAGTATGGCTACTCTGCTGTATTTTTTCTGCTTATCGCCGGAATCGTTGGTTTGCCTGTGCCGGATCAACTGCTGCTCGTCCTTTCAGGCTACCTGGTCCTGACAAAATCGCTGAGTCTCGCGCCGACACTTGTGGCGGCCATTCTCGGCAGCATTGTCGGAATTACACTGAGTTATGCCCTCGGACGAGGTGCGGGATCCTACATTTCGAAGAGTCGATTTGCAGCCGACCGGCTTGAGAATGCCCGCGACTGGTTTCAG
>DATFXZ010000515.1:0-7709 GCA_035315305.1 Terriglobia bacterium
TCTTCTGTGGACGCGCCATTGATGATGTGACGGTAACCGTCTTTGCCTAGATCAAACGTCCATCCCAGCCAGTCGGAATAGAACTTGGAGGCGGCGGCTGGATCTTTAGTATTCAGATCGGCCCAGCAAAGCGCACCAACCTTGCCAAAGATCGTCATACCTCGATGCTGGCCTGGCTGGAAGATGCTGATGATGGCTCCTGTCGGGTCTTGAAGGGTTGCAAACCTTCCTGCATTTGGAATGTCTGTCGGCGGTACGATTTGTTGGCCTCCCAGCTTGACCGCTTTTGCTGCCGACGCATCCACGCTCTCGACTTTCACATAAAGCATCCAGTGGGGCGGAACGTGCGCATCAACTTGTTCCTTCATGAGCCGATACGCACCACCGATGTCGTTCCCATCCTGACGGAACATCGTGTAGGGCATGTCCGGGGCCATCGGCACATCCTCTGCCGTCCATCCAAACAGGTTTGAATAGAACTTCTTTGCTGCAGTCTGATCAGAAGTGCCCAATTCCAGCCAACAGAACGATCCGACTTTCGGTTCCATATTGCCTCCATTGTTGTTTCAACTCGATGCGGTTTGTTTTTCGCTGAATTTTGCGGTGGCGTAGCCCACGATGAGTCCAACAAGTCCTCCGGTTCCCATGATGTGAGCATAGTATTTTTCGCCGGTGTCCGGATCCGGCTGCGCCGCCGCAAGGTAAGCTAAGGCCAGAGCCATGATCATTCCAACCGCGATAATCACGCCTTTGTTCCGAACGTAACAGGCGGTAATTCCAACAATCAGTCCCACGACCAGACTTTTGATCGAGGAAAGACCGGCAAGGGTCAGCACCTTCTGACCGAATCCGAATTCGTAGACCGCGCTCAAACCATCCAGCGCGCCAAGGATTGCTCCCAGGATCACCGCATATGCGATTTTTTTCATATCCATTTTCCTCTTTTTGGATGTTGTCTCAAAAAGTTCAAACGGAAACGTATTAACGCTTTTTCGGGATTTCTTTAACCGCCAAAGAAAATCTGTATAAGTAGACGAACAGCCGCGTACGCCAAGACAAGGCCAATGGCGAGTCTGTGTTTTTGAAGGAAGCGCCTCGCCGAATCCACGAAGCTTTCGGGATGGGCGGCAACCGGGAGTCCGTCGAGGTATGCGGCGATATCGGATGCGAGTGCCTTCACATCCGCATAACGCGACGCGAGGTCCGGCGCGATGGCCTTCTCAATGATTGCCTGAAGCGGCCTGTCGGTGTTCCGGCCGGCGACAAGGAATTGAAGAATAGCGCCCAGCGAATAGACGTCAGTGCGCTCGTCCGGGGACCCGCCCTCGCCCCGGGCCAGCTCCGGAGCCATGTATCCAGGCGTTCCACCGATATCTCCTGGCGTGCGATCCCGCAGTGACATGGCAAGTCCCCAGTCCATCACCAGGACCTCACCGAACGGGCCGACCATGATGTTCTCCGGCTTCAGATCTCGATGCAGTACTCCACGGGCATGCGCAAAGGCCACCGCTTCGCAAATCCTGTGGACGATGCGCAGGCGCTCCGGAACGCTGCTGACGCTCGTTACGTGCCGGTCCAGCCGCTCACCTTCGATGTACTTCATCGTGTAGAAGACGCGGCCATCCGCCAGACGTCCCACATCGTGCACCGGCACGATGCCCGGATGCTCGAGCTTGGCAAGGATGCGCGCTTCCTCTTCTCCGGAGACGTCGAGAACTTTAAGCGCCACGCGCCGCTCGAGCTTTCCGTCCAGTGCCAGCCACACTACGCCCATTCCGCCGTGCGCGATGCGTTCCAGCAAACGGTATTGCGTACCTGTGAGGTCCGGCAATTCGGCGACCTGTCGCAATCGTTGAATCGTCTTGTCGGAAATCCAGCTCATCTCATTAGCGCACGTGCTTCGTGCCGGAACTCTTGTTCGCTGGAGGTCATCTCACGAAGAACATCCAGCGTGATGCGGCGGAATTCGCGACGCGCATAGGCAAGGTAGTTCGTCACGTCCGTTTGCGCGATATTGAATTCAAGAGCCAGGTCGGCGTAAGAACTATCCTGGTCAGCGTTCAAGTCGTAGCGTTCGAAGAGCCGTAAGTGAACGATCTTTCCGCTCGTCTTGCATTCGGAACGCAGTCGGTCAACCGCCATCTCGAAAATGCTGCGAACCCACTCCTTCTCAAAAAAGTCCTCTACTCTTTCCGGCGCAGGCAAACCGGTACGTTTGAGTTCGCCTTCGGCGAGTTCGAAATCCAGCGAGAGCGTCGGTGCACTTCCGCCGCGTTTCTGCGCGCCGGCGCTGCGGTGTTGGTTGTGAACGAGGGCGTCCACGCATGTCCGTAAGAAAGTGCGGAGCCGAGCCTTCGCCGGATCGTAGCCGGCAAGAAAGTTTTTATCGATCACGCGGGCAAAGAATTCCTGCGTCAGGTCCTCGGCGTCCTGACGCGATTTGTTCCATTTCGCACGGATGTACTTGTAGATTGGCTTCCAATAAGCCCTTGTAATACGGTCGAACGCGATGTGGCGTTGGTTCTGGTCGCTGCTCCTCGCCGCTACAATGGCGGACCATTGCGTTTCGGGAAAAATCCCCGCAGGCTTCGGCGCGTTCTTAGGCATGTGCGCGTTACTTGCCATGATACCCAGGGCCCCGAATCGGCCGGCCAGGACGCTCGTTCGTGATTGCACCATTGGAAACCACGGCTCGTCCATTCACGAACACATGCTTTATGCCGACGGAATAGTGTGTTGGGTCGAGGAAGGTTGAGGCGTCTCGAATGGTTCGAGAGTCGAAGATCGTGATGTCCGCCATCATCCCCGGCCGCAACAATCCTCGATCGTAAAGTCGGACGCGGGCGGCTGCTTTCGATGTCATTTTGCGGATAGCTTCTTCCAGCGATAACAGGTTCTCATCGCGCACGTATGTTCCGAGTATGCGCGGGAATGAGCCCCAGGCGCGCGGATGCGATTTCGATTCGGAGAGTTTTCCGTCTTCGGCTTTTGCTGGTGAATCGGTGCCGATTCCTACGAGCGGATGCTTCAGCGCTGTCCTTACGTCCTCTTCAGTCATGATCGATATAATCACGGAGCTTTCGCCCCGATCCGCGATGACGAGATCCATGACGGCATCTCGTGGATCTTTACCCATCGCTTTGCCGATCTCGGTCAAGGTCATTCCCTCATATTTGCGCAACTCGGGATTGAGAACCGAGGACAGCATGACGCCGTCGCCGCCATTTGAACCGTACCACTGATTCTCCCAGGTCTGTGGATTTGGCTCGTCCATGTCTCTCTTGATTCGCTCGCGCATTGCCGGGTCTTGCAAGCGAGAGATCATTTTGTCGAGACCGCCTTCGCGAACCCAGAGCGGCAGGCACGCATCCAGTCCGTTTGACGCACGGTCGTAGGGATACTGATTCGCGGTTACGTCAAGCCCGCGCGCCCGAGCCGCTTCAATGCGGCGCAGGACCTCGGGCATCTTACCGAAGTTCGCTTTGTATGCCGTCTTGAGGTGCCAGATTTCGGCCGGAATACTGGCGCGTTCGGCTATTGTGAATACCTCGTCGAGGGACTCGAAGATGCGGCCGCTTTCCGAGCGCTGATGCGTGAAGTAAACCCCACCGTATCGGGCGGCGACCTTCGCCAACTCGGTAATCTCTTCGGTGGAAGCGAATCGGTCAGGAACGTACTGCAGCGAGGTGCTCAGGCCCAGCGCACCATCCTCCATTGCCTGCGCGACCAGCTGCTTCATTCTTTCGAGCTCGGCTGCGGTTGCCGGACGGTCATCCTTGCCGATAACGTAGTTGCGCACGCCGCCCGCGCCGATAAACGTACCGATATTGATTGCCGGGCGAGACCGTTCCTCGAGACGTTTGAAATAATCAGCAAGTGTTCGCCAGTCCTGACTTACGCCAAAATGCCGGGCTTGGAGAGAGGCCTCCTGAATCAATCGATCGTTTACCGGCGCGATCGAAGAACCTTCGCCTGTGACTTCCGTGGTGACGCCTTGTAGGATCTTGCTGGCCGCCCGGCTGTCGACTAGAATGTTGAACTCAGACTGGCCGAGCAGATCGATGAAGCCCGGCGCCACGACCAGGTTTGTCGCGTCGATTGCAGTCGCGGCTGTTGCATCGCCGATAGTACCCAACGCGGTAATCCGGTCGCCCACGATGCCCACGTCACCCCGGAACCAGGGTCCACCACTGCCATCCACGATACGGCCGTTCCTGATGAGCACGTCAAATTGCGGCACGCGTCGCTGAGCCGGTCGCGCAACACTGAAGACGACCAGCAAAGCAATCGCAACGATTCCGAACAACAGAGCGGTTTTTCGCATCGCGGGAGAGTTTCTCAAAAGTTGCCGCGATTTCAAAAAATGGCCTCGCTATCGGGCGTGCGGATGATTCGTCTTTACGATGTAAATAGCAACGCCTGTCGCTATGATCGCGAGAAGCATCCCCATTTGAGTGAACGTTCGAGTAATGAGAAGCCAGGCACAGAATGCCACACCTATGACTGCAATGACCCGGCCATATGGCAGCTGAAATGGTGCAGGCTCACGAGAATGGGTCCGAAGAAGGATCAATGCCAAACAGGTCGAAGCGAAGACACAAAGCCGCGCAATGGCTCCGAAAGTTGCGGACTGCGCAAAGCTGCTGTATAAGCTGAGCGCAAGGACGACAGCGGAGTTCAGAGCGATCGCGGCGTGGGGAGTTCGAAAGCGGTAATGAATGGATGCAAGGAAGGAGGGCATTTCTCCGCGCTCCGCCATTGAAAACAGAATGCGAGGCGTCATCAACGCAAATCCGGTGAGCCATCCGTAGACCGAAATGATGACAGCAATGCTGCCGATCTTGGCGCCGGCGCTTCCCAAAATTTGGCGTAGCGCGGAGGCGATGGGCGTCGTCGTCGCGGCGGCGTTGGGAAGTATGCCGATGATGGCCGACTGTACGAAGACATACACGAGCGTCACAGTTGCCATCGCCGTGATGAGAGCAAAGGCCGTGTCGCCTTTCGGGTTGCGCGTCTCACTCGCGGCGATTACAGCGGATTCGAATCCGCCATAGGCAAAAACGAGTAACAAGATAGCTTCAGACCAATTTGATTTCGCGACAACCTGCGTGGCGATGACTTCCGAACGCAGGTGAAACATACCAAGAAGAATGAGCAAAGCGAGCGGCGTGAGTTTCGCGATGGTAAATAGGTTCACCGTCCATGCCGCGTTCCGAACGCCGATGATGTTGATCCCAGTTACGAGGGCCACACTAGCTGTCATTGTGAGAGTACGGCCCATAGGCGTTCCTACTTCTGGTACGAGAAGTCCCAAATATGAGACGAGAATGTTCAGCGCCGCGGCACCTGATAAGAGCCGTGTCCAGATTTGAAGCCAGCCGATCTGGAAAGCGACAGCCGGTCCAAATACTTCGCGCGCATATAAATAAGGACCGCCGGCGTCTTCGAAGCGGCTGCCTACTTCAGCGAAACAGAGAATGACGATGAAGATACTGCAACCGGCGATGAGAACAGCGAGCGGACTCCAGGCCCCGACCAGGTTTGCGACTGCCGACGGCAATCCAAAGATGCCGCTGCCGATCACCGCGTTGATGACGCCTGCTGTGAGGCTCCAGCGGCCGATTGCACGTATCAATGATGGCCGCGTAGCGTCATCAACAGGTATTTGGGTACTGGCTGACGTCTGACTGCTCACATGTGCCTTCCGCGGCAACACGCCACGGTGGCCGATACAGACGTGCGCCAGAAAGTAAGTTCGACACAACAGTACAACACATAGAAAGGTGGGACACATGCTTTCCCTGATTCGGCAAGTGACATTCCTTCTTATCGCCGGCGTGGCGCTCGCTCAAACTGCCACATCGCGAATCACAGGTACGGTGACCGACGCATCCGGAGCACTAGTTCCCGGAGCCATGGTAACGGCCAACAATGAAGCCACGGGCGTTACCTATACTCAAACTACGACAGAGGCCGGCCTTTATGGATTTCCTTCATTGCCCGTCGGGGCCTACACGATCAGCGTGACGCTACCCGGTTTCAAGACTGCAACCAAGACTGGAAACATTCTGGAGGTCAACACGCCGCTGGTCATCAACATGTCACTGGAGGTTGGCGGAGTCACGGAGACCGTGAGCATTGCTGCGGAGACTGAAGCCTTACAGACCAGCAACGCAACCATCGGGAATGTCGTGGAGCACAAGGCCATCGTTGATCTTCCCCTCAATGGACGTAATCCTCTCGCGTTAATCGCATTAGAGCCCGGTGTGGTTCAGAGGTCAGCGGGAGCCACCGGTTCGGGTATTCATGTTAACGGTGCTCGCGACCGGTCCGTCAATGTGACGGTTGATGGTATTGAAGCCAATGAATCGTCCGTGCCGAACCCGGTCTCGAATTTGTACCGCCTGAATCCCGACAACGTGCAGGAGTACAAAGTCACCACCAACAATGCTACGCCGGAGGAAGGGCGCAACAGCGGAGCTTCGGTCTCAGTGGCGACCCGCAGCGGTTCCAATCAATTTCATGGAACGCTTTTCGAGTTCATGCGTAATACGGCGCTCAATGGCAATGAATTTTTCGCCAATGCGCAGGGATCGACGAAACCTGAAATTAAGATGCACCAATTCGGAGTCGAGGCAGCAGGTCCCATCCGGAAGAACAAGACTTTCTTCTTCGGCAGCTGGCAGGGACAAAACACGAAGTTCGCACAGCCGATCGATCAAACATTCGGCACTCCCAGACTGTATACGCCGGCTGCCCTTGCGGGGATTTTTCGATACTTCGTCGCGGATCCGGCGAATCCATTCTTCTTGAGTGGGCAGAGGATCACACGAAACACGCCGCTGCTTGTAGATCCGGCAACGGGAGGCTATCGGGCTGGAGTACGCGATTGCGCTAGCCCCTCCGAACTTAATTGCGTCCGGTCGTTCAATATGTTTGCCAACGATCCGCTGCGGATCGGCGCCGATCCCAAAATGGCAGCCTTATTTAAAACCTATCCACTGCCAAATTCCTACATCGTCGGTGATGGCTTGAATACTGCGGGGTACGTATGGAATCCCCCGACACGCAATGAAGGTCCCAACTATATGGGGCGCGTGGATCACACTTTCAACGAACGGAACACTTTGTTTGTTCGATGGCTGCAGGCGGATCAGAACACGCGCGAGGGCGATCCGTTGAACTCACGGCCCCAGGTGTTTCCCGGTTTTCCACCTCTGGGGGAAGTATTTCGAGCGACCAAGAATCTCGCTATCAGCTATCGACAAACGATTTCACCACGCATCGTGAATGAATTTACCGCCGGCTTCGCGCGCTTTGTGTTTCTGTTCACTCAAGGCGAAGCGAATCCCGCCTTCCCCGACGTCCTGCCGTTTAACACTAGTAGTACGCCCGGCGGTACGGCCAATTCGTTGAACAACGCGAGTCTGCCTTACATCAACACACCAAGAACGTTTCGAGCTGTCACGACGCCACAGTTCTTGGACAATCTCAGCGTTATCAGCGGCGCACATGTTTTCCGGATGGGAGCCAATGTCCGGTTTTATGAACACAACGACCAGCGCGGGCAGCCGGGTGGAACGAACGTGACGCCATTGGTGCTGTTTACGCAGAGCGTTCGACCACCGGTGGGATTCAACACTCCAACAGTTGGTGGCGGAAGTATCGATAGTACGGACAGCAACAATTTGAATGGCGCTATCAATGAC
>DATFXZ010000516.1:0-3648 GCA_035315305.1 Terriglobia bacterium
GCCAGAACGCCATGGCTGTTTCCGGCCAGGGTCTTGCCGGGACCAACCGGCAGATCGAACGCGCCGGAGGTCCGGACGACGTGTGTGCGGTCGGTTCGCAGGCGTGTGTAATCCGCATGCTGGTTCCTCGGATCGGTAAAAGCGCCGGCTCCCGGCAGCGGCGGTGGTGCAGTTCCATTGGGAGTGCTGTTCGGGTCTATCCCGAGTTCCTTACTCCAGGTATAGGACGTCTGGAAATTGAAGCCGCCGATATTCCGCAGCGTTTGCAACACCTGTAGGGAGTGGTAGTTGGAAAGTCCGCCGTTAGTGAGAAGCGTGACGCCGCCGGAAGTGCATCCGAAGGAACAACCGAACTGAGGATTCGTCAGGATGAAATTCTCCGGGAATCCGTTCAACCGGAGCACCGCACCGTTAACGCCGGCCGACACTGGCGCCAGACCCTCGTTGCCGGGATCGAATGAGCTGTAATTCAGCTGGGCGATCTGTCCGGCCAGTGCGGCGTAGTTTCCATTGGCGAGGTTAGTCCTCAAGTTGGAGTTGTTTCTCAGCTCCAATGCGCCCGTTTGAGGGACGCCATTGACGGGCGGGCCATTGACGGGTCCAAACCCGGCGCCGGCGATGTTAACACCGCTGAACATCTGATCCAGCAACGGTGACTCCTTTCCCGCACGCGCCAAATCGAAGGCTTGTTTCAGACCATTGGTCAGGAAGTTGGGCGTGTTGAGATCGAACGAATCGAAGTTCTTGCGAGTCAGCGTACCGATGTATCGCCCGTCGAGCGTCAGATGCCTATTCACGTCTCTCGTTATCGAGAGCGTTAGGTTTTGGACATACGGGTTCACATAATTGGGGTCGTAGGCCTGAATGACGGCGCTCCTGCTCGTTACCGGTATTTGTTGCACGGGCAGAACCGGAGGAGCGATGGGAAAAGGAATTTGGTTTTTCGTTATCGAAGTCAGATCCAGATACGGGTGAGTACTGTCGCCCTGGTAGGTCGCCAGAAACTCGCTGCCGGGAGGCTGGCCAAGAGCGCTTTCGACCCCGCTGAAATTGTTGCCGCCAATGTATTGCAGCTGGTAGCCGCCTCGAACCACTGTCCTCTCAGTCGCATTCCAGGCAAAACCCACGGCCGGACCGAAGTTGTTCAGGTCGCGCGGATAGGGCCTTAGTCCCGGGTTCGGCGTGTTGGGCCCAATGAAGATCAACTGGCTTAAGTCTGCCCGAGCACCAGGCGACATCCAGCCATCGAAACTTCTTCCAGAAATACCGAACAACCCGGCGCCACCGCCGACGAGGGTCGCCGATAAACCGTTCTTTTCATACGGAGGTCCGTAATAATCCCATCGCAAACCGAGATTGAGCGTCAACTTGTTCGAGAATTTCCAGTCATCCTTGAAGAACACGCCGATCTCGTTCTGGTGGAAATCGCGGATCTTAGCCACGTCCTTGGTCGGATCGTTCCACGCCACACCAGCTTGATTGGCCCTGTTGATAAACCGGTACTGGGAAACTCCGCAGAGCGAACCGGAAAGGAAGGTCAAAAGGTTCTCCATTCCCTGGACGCTTCCAAAAATTGGAAAGGCTCCCGGGACCGCTCCGAAGCCTGCCGTCCCCGGAACACCCACGAGTCCGGGAGTTCCAATGACTCCTTGAACCGGCGCCAAGGGAGTCACACCACCGTATGCGATCGGGTTCGTAGGATCACCGGAAAAACTGCCGAAGAAGCCACTGGCGCAGGGAGTCACGGCGCTGCCGCTGCTGCTGACCTCGCTCCTTGAACTGCCGTGACGGTACTCGCCGCCAAAGCGGAACGCGTGCTTGCCCATGGTCAAACTCACCGTGTCCCCCCAGGTCTTCCGTGGCGTCGAATCATTCAACAATTGCAGCGGCTCAAAACCGCGCGTGCCGATGATCTGATCTGAGTGGAAGTTCATTTGCCCATACCCGAGGAGAGGAGGAAATTCCAAGCCGCTACCATTTTTCGGGAACAGTTTGAATATCTCGTCGTGGAACGCAGGATTGTACAGCGGGGCATACTCATTGGTTCCAGTCCGGTTCATTCCGAACCGCGCTTCGTTAACTAGCCTGGGTGACAATGTCGAAACGAAGTTAACGGTCAACACCTGAGGCTGGTTGTAGTCCTTGCCCTCCCATGTACCCGGCCAGGCCATAAAGGCGTCGGAAGCGTAATCCTTCTCAAAACTCCAAGCCCCGCTGATTTTGTGTTTCTGATTGAAGATATGATCGATCTTCATGTTCCACTGTTTCCGATTGGCGGGTTCCCCGGCAGCGAAAAGATTCTCTCCGCCGTCCCGGCGGCGAATCCAGCGAATGCCGGCGATATTCAGGCCATCACCGATATCATAGTTATTCACCTGGGGCATGTACTTGAACAAGGTGTTCACGTAGCCCGTCGGGTCTATCTGAGTCCGATTGGGATCTCTTGGGCCGCCCGATACGATAGCGTTGGAGCAATCCGCATTCGGGGCTCCGCCCGTAAACGACACGGGGTCGGAATTAAAGACGCTGGCAAACTGCATCGGACCGAGATCAGTCCTTGGAACTCCTGCCTGGTTGACCCAGGGTGTCTGCGTAAATCCAGCGCCCGGGCCTGTTGGTTGTGACCACGTCGGTGCGCCAGCCAACGGTCCGCCGCCATACGTCGGGCCCACGTCCGCAAAATACCGGTAGATGCCGCGCCGTGCGCACGGCGTCAAGGCGAAGGCGGTGTAAGCTTCCTTGATCAGTGCCCACTGTTTATCAAATAACCCGAAGAAAAAAGTCTTGTTCTTGACGATGGGACCGCCGATCCTCGCGGTCATTTCCGGCTGGTTTCTCCACAGCGGCGTCGCACCCGTTTGATTATCCGACCAGGAATGCGCATCAAAAACCGAGTTCTGGGCGTCCCAAACAAGACCGCCGTGGAACTCATTGGTTCCGGATCGGGTCTGGATCTGGAATTGTCCGCTGCCACGTCCCAATTCGGCGTCCACTGGCGCCAGAATCATTCGCACTTCACCAACCAGGTCTGGATTTACCGTTGTCGCCGGTTGCAAGCCTGTCGGCCATCGCCCGCCCGTTATCGGAATGCCATCGCGTTGCACGTTGATATTGCCCGCAGCCACACCCGCAAATTTCGTATCATTGGCGCCGAAAACGTTATCCTTCGTCACATTCACACCAGCCATAACCCCGACGAGGTCCAGCACGTTGTTAGTGACCAAAGGCAGGTCGACGACCTTTTTTTGTTCCAACACATTGCCGACGGAGGAACTCGTTTCGAGCAGAAGCTGATTTTCGGTGATACTGACTTCAACATTTGTCGCGATCTGACCGACCTGAAGTGAAAAGTTCAAGCGCACCTGCGCCGCGTTTCCCAACTGGACGCCGTTAAAGGTTTGAGTCTGGAATGCAGCAAGCGAGGCATTGACCGTATAAGTGCCGGGCAGAAGACTGGCAAAGTTGTACGCGCCGGAGTCATTTGAAAGTGCTGTCGCAACGACACCGGTCGCATTGTTGGTCGCCTTTACTTCGACTCCAGGCAACACAGCGCCGGTTGCGTCAGTAACAGTACCGCTTAGTCTGGCGTTGCTCGATTGTCCAAATGTCTGCACCGCGAAACAGACGCACAGACACACCGATATCCAT
>DATFXZ010000517.1:0-5111 GCA_035315305.1 Terriglobia bacterium
TTCTCCACTTCGGCGGCTACCTGCGCTGTCTTCCGTGCAGACTCTACCTTATCGCGGCTGACAGCAGTGGGGTTTGTCTTGACGCTTTGTCCGCCGTCCCTTTCTTCCCGCTCGCCCACAGGAGCCGGCGCTGTCGCAGCCTGCGGCAAAGGTGCGTCCTGTCTCGAACGGAGTAATGACGGAACGGAAAGCGTTGCCACAACCAACAATCCCGCGGCCACCGACGCAGCAACTCCGGCCCACCGAAACATCGGACGGCTGAACTGTAGGGGCGGTCTGCGACCGCCCGGACGCTCATCGAGCGCCCCTACAGGACGCGCGGCGGCGCTTGTGATGACATGCCTTTGTTCCGGGGCCAGCCCGACTGCCTGCTCCAGAGTGAATTCGTGCCTGAGTAAGTCTGTTGCAAGCCGGATCTCTTCGACTACTTCACGGGCGGCCGCTGAAGATTCCAATTCCTTCTCGATCTGGGCTCGTTCGGCGTCATTGAGTTCGCCAAGAACATAGGCCGTCCATTTCGGATCATCGGGATTGATATTCATTGGATTCTCCTCTTCGCAGACTCCGCGAGCAGTTCCTTGCGCAACGTCTTAATAGCGGTATGAATTAAGAAGCCGACGTTCGTGACGGAGAGTTTTGTAATTTCGCTGATTTCCTTGTAGCTGAGGTCGCTTTGAAATTTGAGCCGTAGAACCTCGCGTTGGTTTTTGGGCAATGTATCCATCAATCGAAGCACCTGCGACATTGTTTGCTCGTGTTCAAGCGAAGCGCCGGGCCGATCATATGTGATCGGTATAGTCTCCGGATCCTTCAGAGGGCTCATTCGGTTCTCCTTCTTGCGAACGTCAAACGCCAGATTACGGCAGACGGTGAATAGCCATTGGGCCAGATGGTTTTCAACGCGCGCGGGTTGCTCTTTGCAGAGGCGGAGAAATGTTTCTTGAACGACTTCACGTGCGCGTTCGACGTCACCGACAATCCACGCTGCATAGCGGAGAAGATGGCCCTCATATTGGTCCAGCGCGGCCACGATCCATGTGGATTTCGTCGCGTCTTCCATCCTTGCCTCACCTCTAGTAACGTTCGAACGGGACGTTTATTAGACATGCAGAACGATCCTTTTGTTCAATGGTTTGAGGCGCTCGAACGCCGCCACATGGCCAATTTCCAGTTTTCAGAGATCCGGAGGGCGGTCCAGGCGCTTTCTTGTATTTATGTCGAGCGGCGGAACCGGATTGATACGGGAGCGGCGTTCAGCGGTGCGGGAAAGCGAGCGGCATTTGCCATGTACTTCGCACCGCTCCATTTCCTTCTGGTACGCGAGATCGTCCGGAAGCTTGAAGCTCGTGTTCCGGCGAACGTAGCAATACTCGATCTCGGTTGCGGGACGGGTGCTGCGAGTGCTGCCTGGGCTCTGGAGTTGGCAGGGCAACCGCGTGTCGTCGGCGTGGATCGCAATAGTTGGGCACTTCAAGAATGCCGGTGGACCTATGAGCAATTAGGCATTCGGGGTACCGTCCGGTCTGCCGAGATCAGCATGCTGAGAATTCCGGCAAGCACGGCAGTCATCGCTGCATTCACGATTAACGAACTGGATTCGGCGGCTCGCGACCGTTTTCAACGAGACCTGACTACGACCGCTCACCAAGGAGCGCCTGTTTTGATTGTTGAACCAATTGCGCGATGTTTGACGTCGTGGTGGGACGATTGGGCGAACGAGTGGCGAGTACTCGGAGGTCGTCAGGATGAGTGGCGATTTCGTGTGGATCTACCCGAGCGCCTCACGTTGATGGATCGAGCTGCCGGCCTCGATCACCGTGAACTTACCGCCCGGTCGCTCTGGCTGCCCGCGGGCGCGTGATACAATCCCGCGCCATGATTTGTCCAAATTGCGGCAAACCAAATGATGATCGCGCCATGTATTGCCAGGGCTGTGGAACCACACTTCAACACGCCAAACCTGCAGGTAGTGCCGTTCGCGGCACCACACTGTACGCCGGGTTCTGGGTTCGTTTTGTCGCAATGATCATTGACGCGGTCATCATCGCTGTCGGCAGTGGTTTGGTTTCGGCAGCTACGTTAGGCGCCGGCATCGTCGTTACGTTCGTCGGTCCGTGGCTGTACGAAGCCTTCATGCTGAGCTCAGAATGGCAAGCGACAGTCGGCAAGCGCGCGATGTCGATCGCTGTCACCGGCATTGACGGAAACCGCATTTCTTTCGCTCGGGCCACCGGGAGGCACTTTGCTAAGTGGATCTCGGTTTTTACTCTTGGAATCGGCTTCATCATGGTTGCGTTCACCGCCAAGAAACAGGCGCTGCATGACATGATTGCCGAAACCCTCGTCGTCAACCGATAAGCCCTTTAAAAACGGAAATGTTCCACGGAATTGGTGGATAGTCCGCTCTAGTGGCACACCGCTGTCCCTCTAACTTGTTGAAAAATGGATTAGCCAGCAGATTGGCAGCCGCGTTGCCATGTCGTCCGCGACCGAGGAGACGCCAGACGGAACACGGAGGTTAAGGTGCGCAAGGCGCGATTGATGGTATTGGCGTTAACAGTACTAGCGATCCCCAAAAATCTAGTCGCCCAAGCCGGAACGAGTTCGGTTGCCTACTCGACTGCGAACTTCGGCGCCACAACTATCGAGACCACCGGCGGCAGTGCCTCCCTGGTTGTAGGCTATGCGAAGGCTCAGCCCGTAGCGAGCACCACTCCCACAGGGTTTGCCATCCTTGGACTTCGGGAGAACGGAGTCCTTGTCACTGAGACCGCGGTGCCGGGCATGACCGCTATCACATCCGGCAGGACCTTTGCCGAAGTAAACGGCCCGATTAATACCGGTCTGGCGATTATGAACCCCAGCAGTGCGCCTGTTGTTGTTTCATTCGACTTTACCGATCAGGCTGGAAACGATTTCGGTCAAAACAGCTTCACGCTCGCCGCTAATGCTCATATCGCGAGGTTTTTGAGCGAAGCGCCGTTCGGTTTGAGATCAGGATTCATAGGAACATTGACGTTTAATTCGCCAGCTCCGATTGCCGTCACGGCAGTGCGAACGCTGGTGAACGAGCGAAGCGAATTTCTGATGACAGCGCAGCCTGTACTGACGCTCCCGGGCGACATCTCAGTCGGGCCCGTGCTTCTAGCGCATTTCGCAGACGGCGGCGGCTGGAGAACAGAGGTAATCCTGATCAACACAACAGATTCAATGATTGCGGGAACAGTCGAGTTTTTTGGCCAAGGCACACCGACAGTCGCCGCAACGCCCTTGACCTTGACGGTCAACGGATTATCTGCGGCATCGTTCAGTTATACGCTCCGCCCGCGCGCCTCGACAACGTTTGAAACATCCGGACCAGCGACCGGCGCTATCCAGACGGGTAGCGTTCACATCACTCCAACTGGAGGGACTACCGCGCCGTCTGCGTTCGCCTTGCTTTCGCTTTTCAGTAATGGCGCCACGTCAACTCAAGCTACGGTTCAGACGCAGGCGGCTGCGACCGCGTTGCGTTCGTATGTTGAAGTGAATTCGATCGGACCAGTTCCAGGGGCGATACAAACTGCCATCGCGATCGCGAACGATTCCGCCACTGCCGCCACTGTGAACCTGGAACTCAGGGGGCTTGACGGATCGAGCACGGGCCTCACGTCCAGCGTCATTGTTCCGGCGTTCGGCCACATTGCGAATTTCGTGCACGAGTTGTTTCCGTCGTTAACTGTTTCTGCTGCTGGGCCGTTTCGCGGTCTGCTGAGAATCACTTCATTCAGCTCAATCGCGGTTTTAGCTGCCCGCGCTCGTTACAACGAGAACGGCAGTTTCTTGATCACGACTACACCAGTGTCGAACGAAGCGTCCTCGGCTAGCGCGGCCGAGGTTGCCTTTCCTCAGATCGTCGATGGCGGCGGCTACGCGACACAGTTCGTCTTATTCAGCGGTATTACAGATCAGAATACGACCGGAAATTTGAGTTTCTTCGGCCAAGATGGTCAGCCTTTGAATCTTACAGTTCGCTAAATTTTGGAGGTCAAAATGAATTGGCTTAAATCGAAAACAGCAATGATCGTCGGCGGGTGTCTCGCAATCATCGGCCTGCAAGGCTACGGGATGATGTCGATGCGGAGCACTATGGACGAACGCATCCGCACCGTCGAGAACGATATGCAAGAGATGCAGAAGCAGAACAACTCGACGCTCACGAAACTCGCTTCGGAGCTCCAGGTCGTTACAAAAAGCATTGGCATCAACGAACAAGAAATGCAAAACGCGCAGGTGAAGTTGCAGCGGGATAATGCGCAAACAACAAAGCGGCTGCGTCGCGAACTGTCGGCGAAAGCTGATTCGAAGACCGTCACGCAGTATCACGATGAAACCACCAACAAGCTGAATGAATATCAGCAGGACACGACGACGAAGTTCGCAGGCGTGTCCGGCGACATTCAAGGCGTTCGTACGGATCTCAACAGTACTCGTAACGATCTCAACGCTACTCGTGACGATCTGGCAAACAGCAAACGAGACCTCGGAACGCTCATTGCGCGCAATTCGACAGAGCTAGGTGAGTTGCGCCGGCGCGGCGAGCGCGACTACGTCGAATTCGACCTTCGCAAGACAAAAGATTTCCAGCACGTCGGCGATATCTTGGTGCAATTAAGGAAAACCGATGTTAAGCGGCAGAAATTCGACGTCGTGATTAACACGGACGACAAAAATATTCTCAAGAAAGACCGGACCGCGAACGAGCCGGTGACCTTCCTTGTCGGCCATGACCGTGTGCGTTACGAGTTTGTTGTCTTTACCGTTGATAAAGACAGGATCCACGGCTACATCAGCACACCGAAGGATAAGCTGGTCGCCGCAGAAAGTCCATTACAGCGCCGTTTACAGTAACGCTGCGTAGGCGTCGGCTGAAGCCGGCGCCTGCCAGTCGGTGCGTAACGGCACTTGACATCGCAAAGACACGGAGACACAACAAGCACGGAGGAAAGAAGACATGCGATTCGCGTGCGCGATCATTCTTGTCGTCGGACTCGCGTTGCCTGCGCAGGCCGCGGATGACGGGAAGGGCTGGTCATTTTTCGGCCGCTTCAGCGGCAGTTCGAATTCAGATG
>DATFXZ010000518.1:0-3299 GCA_035315305.1 Terriglobia bacterium
GGCAGTACAGGTGGCGCTCGTAACGGTTTAACCACAGCAAGCTTCCAGCTTTCGGACATTCTTAATATTTTCCTGTTCCGGCCTGATATAAATCTTGCCGTCACTATCAAGGACCTCGAACAGAAGGCCCTGCTTGAAATCTTGGCAGAACCGAATCTGATGGCCCTAAACGGACAGAAAGCCAGTTTTCTGGCCGGCGGCGAGTTCCCATTTCCAGTCGTCCAGGGAGGCGCCAACGTGGGTGCGGTGACTATTCAGTTTCGGCCCTTCGGTATCCAGCTGGACTTCCAAGGGAACATCAACCTCGACAACGTGATTCGGCTGCATGTCGCGCCGCAAGTGTCGACGCTGGATTTCGCGAATTCGGTTTCGATTTCTGGCTTCGTTGTTCCGGCTCTATCAACCCGCCGAGCGGAAACGGAAATTGAGTTGAAGGACGGGCAGTCTTTTGGGATCGCGGGACTCTTGGATCATCGGGCACAAGCTCAATTGAACAGGATCCCGGGCATTGCGGACATTCCAATTCTAGGCAAACTCTTCACGTCGAAATCGGTTAATCGAAGCAATACCGAGTTGATAGTGATTGTGACGCCACATATCGTGGATCCGGTCAAGGAAGCGCCAGGCGTCCCACAAGTGCCTAAGTACCCGATGCCGTTTCTCGAGTCACAACCCTTTGACAAAGCTGTTCCGGGTAATCAGAATGTCGGATCGTCTCCGCAGCCAAAGTAAAGAGTCATGTTTCCCAGCGATCGCAAAAACGCGTCATCAAGCGATGGCTCAGGCAGCCAGCAACTCTCGGTTCTCACGATCGCTCTCGATCGCGAGTCTCAGAGACTTCTAAAGCTCTGGTTATCGACCGCCAGCTTGCGCGAGTTGCCAAGCTATCCCGAAGCTGACGCGTTTCTCGAACCGATGGGAACGACAGATCCCGACGTTTGTCTCATCGATTTCGACAGGGACTCCCGCAAAGCATTTCTCGTTGCAGAGCATATTCGTCAGGAAAGCCCGGACACAGCTATATTCGCCGTCTCATCCGACGCCCAGCCTGATGTCATCATCCAGGCGATGCGAAGCGGTTGTCGCGAGTACCTGTTCAAGCCTCTTGTCCGCGATCAACTGCTGCAAGCGATAACACGCGCGGGCGGCCGTCGACGTGAACGAAGAGAACGGTCGAATTCGCACATCATGACTTTCATTGGTGCGAAGGGCGGATGCGGCGTTACGACGATAGCGACCCAGCTCGCGGCTCTGTTGGCCAGCTCCGGTTCAAAGAAAACTCTAATGCTGGACCTGCATCCGAGTTTGGGAGACGCTGCGCTGTATTTGGGGTTTACGAACAGCAAGTATCATGCATATGAGTTGATGGAAAATACCGATCGCCTCGATGCGGAGCTCTTGCAGAGCATTGCGCTGCATCACTCCAGCGGTCTCGACATCCTGCCGGCGCCCAATGACTTCGAAAATACGCGGCACGTGGGTGCTGGTGCGATATCCCAGATGTTCAATTTCCTGCGGCTTTCCTACGAGTTTATCCTGATCGATATACCGGCAGGGCTCAACGAATACACAGATAAAGTGATCAGTCACTCGGACCAACTCTACATTGTCACGGTAGCAGAAGTGTCAGCGCTGAGGAACGCAAGCCGAATCGTTGACTATTTTGGTCAGGAGGACGTTCCGGATGACAAAGTTCGCGTGATCTTGAACCGATACGAAAAGCGCAGCCCGATTCCGGAATCTCAGATCGAAAAACTGATACAGCGAAAGATTTTCTGGACCGTGCCTAATCAGTATCATCAGGCGGTGAAAACCATCAGCAGTGGCGACGCCAAAGCGGACATTTCCCGGTCGGAGCTGATCCGCAACCTGAAGGGATGGGCAGACTCAATCGCGGCCGGCGCCAGGTCAGAAGCGGACACCCGGGCAAACAAGAAGAAGCGGGGAATACTCGGTCTGTTCGAAACGACTTGATTTTCATAGGAAGTGTTTATGCGTGAGTTTGATCGTAATCTACCAGCTAACGTTCCCGGCAATGGCCTGCGCATTTCCGAAAAGAAACGCGGCGCCGCCCTAACATTTCAAGAGTACCAGGAGCTGAAGTCTTCGGTTCATCGAGACTTGATTACTAAAGTCGACCTTGAAAAAGTGGCGAACGCCCGTGATGCGCGCATCCGTTCCCAGGTATTCACAGTCGTTCAGGATCTGGTCGAAAACCTCAACTCGCCGATGAGCGCCGCTGAAAAGGATCGCTTGTCGCGCGAGGTTCTGGACGAGGTGTTCGGCCTGGGGCCGCTCGAACCTCTCTTACAGGATCCAGGGGTAAATGACATTTTGGTCAACGGCCCAAAGAACGTCTTTGTGGAGCGCAATGGAATTCTGGAAAGAACCCCGACGATGTTCAGGGATAACTCGCACCTGATGCACATTATCGAACGCATCGTCTCGGCCGTTGGACGGCACGTGGACGAATCCTCGCCTATGGTTGACGCACGGCTCGCGGATGGTTCGCGTGTCAATGTAATCATTCCTCCACTGGCGATCGATGGTCCGCAGCTTTCGATCCGGCGTTTCGGACACTCCACGATTACGGAACACGATTTGTTATCGAAGCAAACTCTTACTACCGGCATGCTCGAACTTTTGCGGGGAGCCGTCAGAGCGCGCCTAAACATTGTCATTTCGGGAGGCACAGGCGCGGGCAAGACAACGCTGCTGAATATCCTGTCGGGTCACATTTCCGACAAGGAGCGGATCGTTTCAATTGAAGACTCCGCAGAATTGCAGCTCCACCAAAGTCATGTGGTCCGATTGGAATGCCGTCCTGCCAACGTCGAAGGCCGAGGCGCGATTATGCAACGGCAGCTGTTGATCAACAGCCTGCGAATGCGTCCCGACCGGATCATCATCGGTGAGGTGCGCGGCGAAGAGGCTCTGGATATGCTGCAAGCCATGAACACCGGACACGATGGGTCAATGACGACGATTCACGCCAACAGCCCACATGACGCCATTGCTCGCATGGAGACGATGGCGCTGATGGCCAACATTAGCCTTTCCGAAAGGGCGATCCGGCGCCAGATCGCTTCGGCGATCTCCATCGTGATTCAAGTCTCGCGATTCGCCGATGGAACGCGCCGTCTGACGCACATCAGCGAAATCACTGGCGTGACAATGGAATCTGTAACCATGCAGGACATTTTTGTTTTCGAGCAAGAAGGTGTTTCCGCCGAAGGCCGTGTTCTAGGATCTTTCGCGGCTACCGGCATTCGCCCGAAATTTGCGGAGAAGCTCAAGGC
>DATFXZ010000519.1:0-10188 GCA_035315305.1 Terriglobia bacterium
TATTCAGGCCGGAACTGCGGTCTCTCGGCAGCAAGCGCTTTGTCTTTAGGTGCGCTCAGGTATCCCCGGACACGATCCTTGTCCACGTAGTTCACAACCACTTCGTATCGTAGCTTGTCTCGGCCGACGAGGAATTGAACAGGCTCGTTGGCGGTCCGCTCCTTTTTTTCCAATCTGCTATCGTCCACCTGAATGAGCAGATCATACTTTGCCCTTTTCGGATCAGTACCCTTCAACTGCAACTGGATGTCTGCTACCCGGGTCATTTCACCCTTCTTCGGTTTCTTGAGGTCGAACTCGTAATAGTCGCGCTCGCCTTTTTTACGGAGGTCGGACAACTCGCTGGCATTCCGCGCGATCTGGGCGCTGAGGCTCGTTTTCACATCGGTGAGGTCGCGGCGGCTATCGGCGAGGTCTTTGCGCGTGGCATCGAGGTTGGCAGACACAGTCTTGACTTCTCCAGAGACGTTCGCAGTCGCCTGCTGAACTTCAGCCACTTTGTTCGACGCTTCCTGACGAAACGCAGCGACGTCAGTGGAGTTGGCCTTGGCCGCAAGCTCAATCGCAAGCTGTTCTTTCGCCTGGTCCGCCTCGGCTTTCAACTTTTCCGCGAACTTTCGCGAAGCAGTCAGGTCTTGCGCTGTGACACCAATCCGCTTCGTGACCACGTCGATGTCGGCTCCCATATCGGTCGCGTGCTTCTGCATCGCTTTCATTTCCCCGACTTGATCCTCCAATTGGCTTTGGAGGACATTGATTTGGCTTTGAAGAGTCGAGCGAGTCGAATAAGAGTGGTACCCGAGACCGAGGAACAGGACGGCGGCTACTACAATTCCGCCCTTTAACAACGCTGTGTTCACGGTTGGCGGTGGCGTCGTGACATTGCTGCCGCTTTCTTTGGGTTTAAGACTAAACATTGCTCATCCTTTCAATTACGATCCAGCAAACATATCGATTATCTACGATTTCCGCGAATTAGACGAGGGCGTTGTGGCGTTGGTGAGCGGTCTGGATTGATGCTAACATCCGGCTTTGTGCCTTCCGTCGTGCATTCTGTTTATCGTCTCGTAAGCCGGATTCCTCGAGGGCGTGTCTTATCGTATGGAGATATCGGTCGCATCGTTGGCACCGGACCGCGGCAGGTCGCGGCAGCCATGCGCGATTGTCCCTCGGGCCTGCCATGGCATCGTGTTGTTGGTGCCGGGGGCAAAATCCGGACACCCGGCGAGTACGCGTGGATCCAACAAGAGCGGCTCTTAGCTGAAGGGATTCGCTTTCGCGGTCTGAGCTTTTCTTATGAAATCTACCGCTGGAAAAATCCGAGATAAACGGCTCGAACGCGACTCAATGGGAGAAGTACGCGTTCCCGCCGACGCTCTATATGGTGCTCAGACACAACGGGCCGTCGAAAATTTCCCGATCAGCGATCGCCGTTTTCCTCGTGAGTTTATTCGCGCGATGGGCCTCATAAAACTTTCTGCAGCCCGCACCAACATGGACCTGGGGCTGCTTGAGAAAAGAATTGGCAATGCGATCGCGCAGGCAGCTGCAGAGGTCGCGGATGGAAAGCTGGACGATCACTTCGTTCTCGACGTTTTCCAGACGGGCTCAGGCACTTCTACAAACATGAACGTTAACGAGGTGATCTCCAATCGGGCAATTCAGATCTTAGGAGGAGTGCTCGGCTCGAAAAATCCGGTACACCCTAACGACCATGTGAATTTGGGCCAGTCGAGTAACGATGTGATTCCTACGGCTATGCACATTGCCACGATGGAATCGATCGAGCACAACTTGGTTCCCGCGCTGCGAAAATTGCAACGTGCACTCGCGGGAAAGGCGAAGGAATTTGATCATATCGTCAAGATCGGACGAACTCATTTACAGGATGCAACTCCGATCCGCCTGGGTCAGGAATTCGGCGGATACGCTAGGCAAGCGCAGCTCAGCATACGCCGACTCGAGAAACTGCAGGACACGCTCGGCGAATTGGCCTTGGGTGGAACGGCCGTCGGTACCGGTATCAATACACATCCGAAGTTTCCGGCACGGACGATTCAGAATTTAGCAAGGGAGACTGGACTGAAACTTCGCGAAGCTGAGAACCACTTCGAAGCGCAGAGCGCGAAGGATGCAATTGTCGAAACAAGTGGCGTCCTGAAAACGATCGCCGTAAGCCTGACGAAAATTGCCAACGATATTCGCTGGCTTGCCTCCGGACCGCGTTGCGGTATAGGCGAGATCAGCCTCCCCGAAACGCAGGCAGGCTCCTCGATTATGCCGGGGAAAGTAAATCCGGTAATTGCAGAATCGGTCCTGATGGCCGCAGCTCAGGTTATCGGTAACGATCTGACTGTAACGCTTGCGGGCCAATCCGGTGTCTTCGAATTGAATATCATGATGCCTGTCATGGCCGAGAACATCTTGGAATCGATCCGGCTTCTCGCCGCTTCCGCCGTGAACCTGACGAATCGGTGTATCGACGGAATTCAAGCGAACGTCGAGCGATGCAACGAAATGGTCGAGAAAAGCCTGGCTATGTGCACTGTTCTTGCGCCGGAAATCGGTTACGATGCAGCGACAGCAATCGCTAAGGAATCGTACAAGACAGGAAAGACGGTTCGCGAAATAGCTGTTGCTAAAAAGGTCATGCCGCCAAAACGGCTGAAGGAAGTCCTGGATCCGATGAGAATGACAAAACCGGGAATTGCCGCTAAAGGGGAATAGGGTGGACGAACGAGATTTTTTTAACGAGAAAACCGAGACGAGGCCGCATACCATCAACTGCCCATCCTGCAAGCAAGCAGCGGAATACCAGATTCGCTGGATTCGGCGGACGAAAAAACCGTCTTTGCCGCCGCGTGCCAATGAAGAAGATCGCGCGCGATTCAAGGCTGCTCGGGATTACATGGTGCGCGTGGATGATGTTTTGCGATGCAGTAATCCTCGCTGTGGAAAACGAATCGAAATTACAAGTCTCCAAACCGTGGTTTTGTTGTGATGTGGCTACTCGTAGTTTTTCGTAATGATTGTGCCGGGTTCAGCCGGGTAATGCATCAGCCCGAGTGCATAGCGCAGAATCTTCATCTGCAGATTAGGATCATTCGGCTTGCCAAGCGATGATCCAGGGCCGAACGGTTTCGGATAGAACGCGCGTGGCGGGCCTGCCGGTTCGGATTCATTTGGAGAAACCGTAATCAAAATGGTTGATATGCCCTGCGTTTCGATGGCCCGTTGTATCGTGACGACCGTCCGATGACAAAGCGGTCAGCCACCCGTTAATACAACAATACCAGGCCGCATCTTCATCACAGCTTCGGCGATTTCCCAACTCACAATTTCTTTGAGCTTGCGCAGTTCCGTCGTCAGACCCATTGAGATGTGATTTTCCGCGATGCTCGCAACCGTTCCGTCCTGAACAAGCTCGCGCAGCCGATCGAGCGGGAACATGATATTGGGATCCAGGCCTGCCTTCGAGGTATCAAAATGCCCGGGCACGAAGCGGATCGTCTTGGTATCCGTGTCTGTCGGAATCAACCGAAAGCTGAGGTCGTTTTCGCTGAAAGGCTGCATGCCCTCGACGTACGCTCCCGACGTACTGACGAGGGCGATGCGGCAATCTTTCAGTTCACGCTTCAGCGGAGTGTATGGAATACAGATGCGTGAGAGTTCAAGCATCTAGCCCTCGATTTTCTTGAGCTCCTCAAATAACACTGTATTCTTCGGTTGGTCGCCGATTGGATGGATATCGATATATCGTATGATCCCCTTCTTATCGACAATGAAAATCGCGCGCTCCGTAAAACCTTCTGCCCGAAGCACGCCATATTTCAAGGCAGTCAAACCATGTGGCCAGAAATCGCTGAGCAATGGGTAAGAAATATTCCCCAGCGACTTTGCCCACGCTTTAATAGAGGGAATCGTATCGGTGCTTAAGCCCAGAACCTGGGCGTTATACCGGGCGAATTCGGAAAGATCTTCCTCATACGCCGGCATTTGAACAGTTCAAACGGGAGTAAAAGCCAGTGGGTAGAACGCCATCACGACGTTCTTCTTGCCTCGGAAATCAGAGAGTTTCACCTCCGTATCGAGATGCGACTTCAACGTGAAATCCGGAGCTTCCTCACCGACCTTGGGGTTGCTTACATCTTTTGCCATTGAGAATCTCCTCGGTCGATTTTCAACTTCCAACGAAATGCCGCAACTAAAATTATCATAATATCTTTCGCGAACTCATGAAGATTGCACTTCTTGGCGCCAATGGACAACTCGGCCAGGACCTTCTGCGCACGCTGCGCCCGCACGACGTCCATGCACTCACCCGCTCCGACTTCGACGTCACAGACCACGCACGCGTACGCGACAAACTGCTGGCGATCCGTCCGGACGTCGTGTTGAACACAACGGCTTACCATCGTGTAGATGACTGTGAAACGCACGCCGATGTTGCATATGCCGTAAACGCACTCGCCGTGCTCAACCTCGTCCGGGTTGCAAACGATCTTGACGCTGTTTTGGTGCATATCAGTACCGACTATGTCTTCGACGGAAGAGCGCGGCAGCCATACACGGAGTACGGCGAGCCATTTCCGCTGAGCGTTTATGGAAATTCGAAGCTCGCGGGCGAGATCCTGGTCCGAACAATGGCGAAAAAGTACTTTTTGATTCGAACTTGTGGCCTATATGGCGTCGCAGGCAGCCAGGGAAAGGGTGGAAACTTTGTACAGACAATGTTGATGAAGGCAAAGCGCGGTGAAACGATCCGCGTCGTCAACGATCAGGTGGTCACACCTACCTATACAGCCGACCTGGCGCACCAGATTGCTCAAATTCTACCGACGCGCCAGTTCGGCCTTTTTCATATGACGAACGAAGGCTCGTGTACGTGGTATGAATTCGCGAGCGCGATTTTCGAATTGTCGGAAATTCAAGCGGATCTGTCCCCTACCAGTTCGGACGTCTATAAAACGCCGGCCATCCGGCCTAAGTATTCCGTTCTTGAAAATGCGCGATTGAAGGAACTGAGGCTGAATCAGATGAGGCATTGGCGAGATGCATTGGCGGCATATCTTCAATGACCTCGAAGCTCCGCACGCTGCCGTATGTCCTTCTGCTCCTGCCGTTCGATCTGGTGGTCGCCTTTTGTCTCTGTGTCTCCGTGCCTCTGTCTTTTAGAAAACGAAGACGCACAGAGACACAGACAGTTGCTTCTACTACCACCACGATCATCATTGTTAACTGGGATGGAAAGCACCTGCTCGAGGAATGCTTGCCCGCCCTGATTGGAGCCGTGAAGTACGATGGCCGTCCGCATGAAATTCTGATCGTGGACAACGGCAGCACCGACGGAAGCATCGACTTCGTCCGCCAGAATTTTCCCTGCGTCCGGATACTATCGCTCGACCGCAACTACGGTTTCTCTGAAGGCAACAATCGCGGCATCGCTGAGGTGAGAACAGACATCGTTGTTCTCCTCAACAATGACATGATCGTGGACCGTGGTTTTCTGGGACCGCTTTTGAATGGCTTTTGCGATCCATCGATTTTCGCCGTCACATCGCAGATTTTTTTTCATGATGCAACCCGCAGGCGAGAGGAAACTGGCAAAACTCGAGCGCGCTTCGAAAACGGATTTTTTTATCTGTGGCACGACGACCTCCAACCGGGCGAACAATCGTCGGAAACCATCCCGGTGTTCTGGGCCGGCGGCGGCTCTTGCGCCATTGATCGGAAGAAGTATCTTGAGCTTCGCGGATTCGATTCCCTGTATCATCCTTTCTATCTCGAAGACACCGACCTGTCCTACCAAGCATGGAAACGAGGCTGGAAATGTCTACTTGCGCCTGCCAGCCGTGTGATCCACAAGCACCGAAGTACCAGCAAGACCAGGTTCGGCGAAGAGTTCGTGGAAAACACCGTGCGTAAAAACCAATATCTCTTTCTTTGGAAAAATGTGATCGATGTTTCGCTGGTGTTGCAACATGTGGTGAATCTGCCGAGAATCCACGCCCGTGCAATGTTTAATCACGCGCCATGGTTCGAAATACGCGCGTTCTTTCGCGCCTTCCGTCAATTGCCCGGAGCATTACGAAGGCGCATCCGGAGCGCGTCCCATTATTCCGTCAGCGATCGCGAAGTTTTGCTCCTCACCCAGAAGCCTGCCGGTGGCCCCGACGCTAAGAAATGAACATTCTAATCGTCACGCCGTATCCTCCCGTGCTTCACGTACATGGAGGCGGCGTTCGCATGTTCCACAACATCAGAATCCTGGCCGAAAAGCACAGTGTGCGCGTGCTCTCATTTGTAGAGAACGATGAGGAACTCGAATGGCTGAAATCGGTACAACCGATTTGTGAATCTATCACGGGCATACGGCGAATTCCCGATTTCGGAGCCCATTGGTTTTCACTAGAGCCATTCATGGTCCGAGAGTTCGGAACCCCTGCGATGCACCAGGCCGTAGACGAAGCAATTCGGCTGAAGGCAGTCGATGTCATTCAATGCGAATATCTACAAATGGCGCAATACAAGCGTCGAGGCGTGTTCTCGATCCTCACAGCGCACGAAGCATACTCGGCCAACGCATACCACGCCTTCCAGACTGCGACGGACGCCATCCAGAAGTTGCAACTGTTCTCTCGCTGGATGGCGATGCTGAATTATGAAGTTGCGATGTGCAATGCATTCGATCGAGTCGTCACGATGACGAAGGAAGACTCAGCCTATCTGCAATCCTACGCGCGCCGTGCCAAGATTCGTCCAATCCCGATTGGAATCGACGCTGAATATTTTCAACCGGCAGCGCATCGCTCAAGTGATCGGCCAATCCAGATCGTATTCGTTGGATATTTCCGGCACACGCCGAATGTGCAGGCGGCCGAATTCCTGCTCGAAGAAATCGCGCCGCATTTTCCGACAGTCGAATTCATCATTGCCGGCTCTTATCTACCGGAGAGACTGCAGAAACGATCGAACGCAGTTTTCCCCGGATACATCGGTGATACTCGAGAGTTGTTCCATGGCCCGAACACAATCTTTGCGGCTCCATTGTTTTCCGGAACCGGACAACGTGTAAAACTCCTGGAGGCTTTTGCGATGGGCGCGGCTGTGATCACTACTTCCGTTGGCGCCGCAGGTTTTTCCGTTGTGCACGGACAGCACGCGATGATTGCAGACACACCGGAAGAGTTTCGAATCGCTGTGGCAGCGCTGATTTCGTCGTCCGACCTGCGCGCGGGGTTGGGAAAAGAGGCACGGCAGATGATTTTGGATCAGTTTACATGGGATAGGATTGGCCGCGAGTTCCTCCGACTGGTGGAAGACAAGGAAATGTAACAGTGCGCGCAATTAGGATGTTTATCCGAGCCCTCTCATTCGTCTATCGGTTCATCGTACTGTTGTTCATCGTTGCCTATCGGGAAGGAAACCGTGACACCTAAAATCGATGTCCTGGTCGTCCTGTATAATAGCGCCAACTTCATTCAGCCCTTGCTCGACAGCATTCGACGAATAACGACTCCAGTCACCCTTTACTTCCTAGATAACGCTTCAAGAGATAAAACCGCGGATAAACTCGGAGCTGCGCTCGTACATGTTCCGTTTCGCACTTACTTTCTTCGTTCGCTATCTAATAACGGATTCGCCAGAGGAATAAACTTGCTCGCACGCCAGGGAACAGCCGAATTCATATTCATCTTGAACCCTGACACGGAACTGGAGGAAGGCTGTCTCGAAAGGCTGCTGGACCGAGCAATAAATGATCCGACTATCAGTATGTGCGAGGCGCGGCAGCAACCGCGCGAACATCCGAAAGCTTACGATGCGCGAAGTGGTGAAACGACCTGGTGCACAGGCGCTGCGGTTTTGATTCGGAGAAAAGCCTTTGAAGAAGTTGGTGGTTTTGACGAGCGAATCTTCTTCATGTACTGCGAAGACGTGGATCTAAGTTGGAAACTGTGGCTGCGCGGATGGAAATGCATCTACGTTCCTGACGCGATTGTACGGCACTACAATCAGGACATTATTCCGGGCAAAAAGAGAACGGTCGAAAACTATTTCAGCTTTCGCAATTCTCTTTTCCTCTTTTACAGATTTGGCTCTTGGAAGCACCGCCGCATTCTATATAATTTCTTCGTCACTCGTTTTTTTCGCGGTCATTATTCTTTGCGCAGTCGGTTGTTGTACGCGTTTGCTTTTGTGGACCACATCCGATATATTCCGTATCTCCTTCGAACCAGACGTCTTTGGTGTGCTAAATCACACCCCTGGATACGCTTGGAGGAGACTTCATTAGCTGACTAGGCGCCCGTTGGGGAGCGGGATCTGCACCTGCCTAGCTAGTCTTTAGGAAAATGATGCCCAAGGTTAGTGTCGTCATTCCGACAAAGAACCGCTCTGCGTTACTTGCGGTAGCTGTGGAGCGAATTGAGTCTCAAACAGTTTCCAGAGAGCACTACGAAGTCATCGTGATCGATAATGACTCGAGCGACGACACGCGGACAGTTCTCGAACAAAAAGCGAAAACCTATCGGAATTTCAGATTTGGTGTGCAGGAGAAGCCTGGCGCTGCCGCTACACGCAATGCCGGTCTCCGATTGGCAAGCGGAGACTTGATCCTCTTCATCGATGACGATGTCCAGGCCGAGCGCTCCCTCGTAGAGGCGCATCTCGACACCCACCAAAAAAACCAGAACGCGTCGGTCATCGGCGCCGTCAGCATGCCTTGGGGAGACACCTCAGACCCGTTCCTCCGTTATCTTCGGGACCACCGGATTCTAAATCCGTACACACCGTCCAAGGGACCCATCGATTTTTCGTATTACCACACGTGTAACGTATCGACTCCCACGCAGATGCTAATGAACGTGGGCGGGTTTAACGAAAATTTCGAGGTTTACGGGATGGAGGACATCGAGCTCGGATATCGCCTCCAAAAGGCGGGCTCTCGAATGGTATTTGCGCCGGACGCGCGGGCGATTCATCACCGCTTTCCTGGGTATCAGGACTTTGTTGAACGATCCGAACAGGCGGGTTATTCGCTGGGGCACCTGATACGCTTACACCCGGAATTGAAAACCCGGTTCGTGGATAGCCGCCGGGTGGCAAGGCGCTTGAAAGGCGTTCACTCGCTGTACAGGTGGGCTGCAACTGCGATGTCGCCAGTTGTTACGCTGATGACGAATTGGGAAAAGACCCGCGGCACCACTCCACTGACGTGGGTGATGGATGCACACTACAACTGGTCGATTCGCTACTACTTCTTTCTCGGCTACCACCGCTACTGGAAAGATCAAAGCCGGATCCGTCAGGATCTGGTCTCCCCGAGTTCTGCTATGCTTCCGCCAGATGTACAAAGGCAGTCGGATCACGGTAGTTATTCCATGCCTCAATGAGGAAAAGGGAATACAGCAAGTACTGGCGGATCTCCCCGATTTCGTCGATGAAGTCATTGTCGTTGATAACAATTCAACCGACCGGACTGCTGATGTCGCTCGGAAAATGGGGGCCATCGTTATCCCGGAGCTCGATCGAGGCTACGGCCGGGCGTACAAGAAGGGATTTGCTCACGCGACCGGCGACATCATCGTAACGCTGGATGGCGACTGCTCCTATCCGGTTGATGCATTGAGTTACGTGGTCGAGGCATTCCGGCATTGTCGCGTGGGTTTCTTGTCTGCGTCCCGATTCCCAATTCTGAATCGGGAAGCGATGAGTACGAAGCACCGAATCGGTAACCATGGGCTGTCGCTGGTCATGTCCGTGCTCTTCCTCCGACGGATCCGTGACTCCCAGTCCGGAATGTGGATTTTTCACCGGCACGCAATCGGCAAAATGAAACTGCGCAGCGATGGCATGGAGTTCAGCGAAGAAATAAAGATCGAAGCCATACGTAACCGAGCGATTGGATTTAAAGAAATTTTTATCGACTACTCCAATCGCCTGGGCGAAAAGAAATTGCGACCCTGGCGAGACGGTATCCGCAACATTCTTTTCCTTTTTCGCAAACGATTCGCGCCTTAGCGGAATTGAGTCATAATGGCCCGCAGTCAAGAGGAGGTTCTATTTCGCGCGAGCAAATTGTTGCCGGTATAAACATTCTCGACGAAATCGCCCGGGTTTTAGATATTGAAATCGAAGCTCTTCGATCGGTTCGACTGAACATCTCTTCTGCGTTTGTCCGGGCCGTTG
>DATFXZ010000520.1:0-5739 GCA_035315305.1 Terriglobia bacterium
AAATGAAACGGGCTCTACTATTGGCACTCCTTGTCATCACCTGCACGGCACCTGGTTGGGCGCAGTCGCAGGCCACGACAGGAGTGATCCAAGGCACAATAACCGATCCAACCGGCGCGGCAGTTCCCGGCGCCAAGGTTGAAGCGAAGAACCTGGACACGAACTTCACGCGCAGCCAGGACAGCGACTCGGGCGGGCGCTTTGTATTCTTGCAAATGCCTCCTGGGCGCTACACGGTGACGGCCTCGAAATCCGGTTTCGCGTCCGTTCGGGCGAACGTCGATTTGACGGTGGGCCAGGCCCTATCGCTGCCGATCGCCATGAGAGTATCCGGTGTGTCGGAAGAGATAACGGTGGAAGCCGAACCCACCGAAGTGACCACTGTGGAGTCCAGCACAACGCTGAATGAACTCACGGTGGCCACCACGCCGGTTCTCGGGCGCAAATTCGAGGACCTGTTGTCACTCACGCCCGGAGTCGGCATCGTACAGGGTGCGGATGGCGACGAGATCAACTTTGTTGGTCAGCGCGGGGTATTCAACAACATCTCCCTCGATGGCGGGGACTACAACAACGGATTCTTCGGTGAGCAAGTCGGAGGCCAGCGGGCCGCAGTCGATATCAGCATGGAAGCCGTGAGGGAGTTTCAGGTCGTGGCTACCGGCGCCAGCGCCGAGTTCGGCCGCACTGCGGGCGGTGTGGTCAACGTCATCACCAAATCCGGTACAAACGATGTGCACGGGAGCCTGTTCCATTATCAAAGGCTGGAAGGTTTGACCGCTAATACTTCGGACGGCAAGCCGCTTCAGGATTTCCATCGCGAACAGTCCGGCGGAAGCATCGGCGGACCGATTGTCTGGGACAAAGCGTTCTTTTTCGGCTCGTTCGAGCAAATCTTCGAAAATCTCCGCCGCGACAATCTGAGCACCTCCATCGGTACGCCTTGTTCGATTTCCGCTCCCGTGGTGGGCACTAACGATGCAGTCATCGCCGGAAGTGCCGACTGTCAGCGAGTGGCGTTGATCAACTTCTACAAGACCCGTTTCAACCAGGATGAAGGCCAGCCGGTCACTCGCTCGGTCCGTAACAGTGCGGCGCTTGGCCGTGTCGACTGGAACTTGACCCCCAAGAACTCGATGGGCGTGTCGTACAACTTCGATTATTCGAAGAACACCAACCAGACTTTCGATGTGCCCACCTATGGCAACTCCGCCAATGGAATAGAGGGCCCGTCGAAGATCAACGTGGTCAACGGCAACCTCTTCACGACGATCTCGCAGAGCAAGTTGAACGAGTTTCACATGAGTTACTTGCGCGAGAATCGTCCGCGTAACGCAGTCCCCTCGAAGGTTCCGGACACCGCGATGGGTTTTGCGACGACATTTCGGTTCGGCCAACCCTACTTTCTGGAACCGTCCATTGACGAACTTTTCTGGCGTACCGATTTAAGCGACAAGTTCTCGATCATCCATGGCGGCCACAACATCAAGTTCGGCGGCGGATGGGTACATAGTGTGAACACCCAGGTCTTCCGCGGCTTCTTCACAGGAAAGTACATCTTCAGCGACGTGGTCGGTTTCCTGCACTATGCGTCGCCTGCATCGCTCGGGCCTGGATACGGTCCGAGGGCCGCAGTTTGCGCAAATGGAACATGGATCAATTTCGGCCAGACCTGTTCCGACAGTTCTGCGCCCAGTACGCCGATGCTCCTCTACCTCCAGCATGCCGCACTCAGCGGACCGACGACCGACGCCGCGGGTGCATCTTCCATCAAGAACGAAGATTATGGCCTGTTTCTACAAGACAGCTGGAAGGCGACGAAGACACTCACGATTAATTATGGTCTACGTTGGGAAGCGCAAATGTTCCCTGACCCTACCCTGGATCCCGCGAAGACTGCTTACGGTCCCTATTTGAGCAATCCGCTTTTCCCATCCGATGGAACGATCCACGATCAGAAGAAAATGTTCCAGCCGCGCATTGGCTTTGCCTGGGATGCCTCAGGAAACGGCAAGTCTGTTTGGCGTGCAAGCTGGGGCATCTACAATGCGCGCCAGAATATGCTGACGCAGGTCGGGGCGATCACGACGAACGGCATCCAGCAGCAGTCGATCGCGGCCGGGCCAACTCCTGGCGGGTTTTTCAACACGGCTGGCGGCGATCTTCCGACGTACCCGGGCGTGGTGGTGCCACCGGCGATTCCGGCGGGGACGCTTCCAGTTGGAGCCGGCGTGACCGTGTTCAGCAAGAACTATGCGAATCCTCGCATCTACACGACGAACACCGCGTTCGAGCAGCAGGTTGCACAGAATGTGATCGCCTATGTGGATTTCACCTGGGCGAAAGGTGTTCATCTCACACGGTTCACCAATCCCAACGCGAATTCATCCTTGTTCAAGAATCTGGGTGACGTTACAAACACGGAGAGTTCTGCCAAATCGCTCTACCGCGGCGTGACGTTCGGAGTGCGGAAGCGTTTCAGCCAGAGGTTCCAATTGGAAGGCAACTACACCTACTCGCAGGACTGGGACGACGATTCCAACGAACGGGATCCTTTCACCTTCCGCTATTTTGACCTGAACAGGCTCTACCTTGAATACGCTCCATCAGATCGCGACGAACGCCACAAGTTCAACTTCTTTTCGTACTGGGACCTTGGCAAGAGCTTCATCGCCAGCATTCGGATGCAGGCGCATTCGGCGCAACCGATCAGCCCAGCTACGCGCAAAGGCGCGGATCGCAACAGCCTGCGTAAGGACAACGAGTTTTTCTCGTTTGATTGGCGGCTGCAGCGTCCGTTCAAACTCAGTGAACGCTTCGCGATCGTTCCACAGATCGAGATGTTCAACACATTCAACAACCGCAACAACGTGAACCCTTTGATCACCCCGGGGTTGTTTGCCTTCGACGGGTTCCTTCGTCAAGGCGTCGGCGATCCGCGGACGGTCCAGTTGTCGGCGAAGTTCACGTTCTGAAGGGGTGAGCGACCCCCTGCCGCACCAAACGGCGAGGGGGGTCGCTTACATTGCCAAGCTGCAATTCGATTGAACTAAACGAGATCTAACCAACGACCGCCGTGAGTTGAAAAACCTTTTCCGCTAAATCTCGGTTTCCCTCGACTTCAATCTGCCTGCGAGCTGCGTCGCGATCAATACCCTTGGTGAATACTCGCCAGGCCAATTCCTGAGGTATCGTCACTCGGGAAGCGAATTCTGCCACAACCGGTTTCACAAAACCCCATTCCGTCGATCCTCTAGACAGAAGCCATCGCCCTCCGCATTCGCCGGAGATCTCCAAGAGAAGCGACGTCCCGACAGTTGCGTCAACGTCACGATAGAGGTAAGGCAGTCCTCGCACCAAGCAATCGAGGACCGGATAGTACAGCTCCGGCGTCATGATGCCTGGGCGGTTTGTGGCCAGTCGAATCTGTTGCTGGTGATGCCAGCGTTCCGTTAATTCGCGAGCCGTATCAAACCAATTCAGAGAGGTCTCCTCTCCTGCCCAGGTGACGGCGAATGTAGCAGGGGCGAACGGGTCAAGAGACTCATGAAAACGGGCACTCTGTTCACACACCACCCTCATCATATCGATCAGTACGGGTGGACTCAGACGGCGGTAGACGGTCACGCCTTCCCGATTCAGACAATTTACCAGCGTGATCAGATCTTGAGGCGACCGGATGTTAACCCTTTCCACATAACAAGAGTCCCGGGCCATAGAGAGTTTCCGCAGCGCCGTGTCGAGGAGGTGCGCCGCGACGTCGCGAACTTTCCACAGTGGTGCGGCCGTCTGAATATCCCATTCACTCGATGTGAGCGAACTCAACAGATCGATCAGTCTTTCGTCAACTCTGCGGAGCAGGTGAGCGCAGAGGATTGGGTCGGCAGTGCTGGATTCGCGACGCATGGGAGTCGTTCACGTTAACACAACGACAGCGTCATTCACTTTCGTTTTCGGTCCGCCCCGCAATCGTCCCTGTCCCCCGAGAGATAGACGACTATCCCATCACTCCCTTCCTAGAAAGGATGTGAAATTCAAACGCTCTCCACTTCCGTACGCGGGTTCGGCCAATGCCGCAGTCCTGGATGTTATGCCGACTTCGACAGCAGTTTGGGCCGGACGTGCCCAAAACGCTCAACGTGTTGACCTGATTCTTAACTCTTTATGTCAGAAATCGACGAGAAATGCGCGCCAAATGTGCCCTAGATGAGAATTTGCTAAACACTAAGTTGAAATAATTAAGCGAGATTGCGACATCTCATCGTCTTGAGCTGGAAAGCGGCGGAGTTTAGACTGTACGGCGATGGAGCTGCGGGAGTTCAGCGACCCGACCTTGTGGGCCGCAGTCTTGAGAAGAGATCGTAGCTATGATGGCAAGTTCGTGTACGTAGCCATCACCACGGGAATTTACTGTCGTCCATCGTGTCCCTCGCGTCGCCCGCATCGCCGTCATGCATTGATCCTTCCGAGTTCTGAGGAAGCAGAAAGCGCCGGATTTGTCCCTTGTCTGCGTTGCTACCCCAATTCACTCAATCCCGCGGAGCTGAGCATTAAAGCCGCCCTCGATTACAGCCAAGAACACGCCGACTGCAGAATCACCCTACATGAATTGTCAGAGGTGTCTGGTCTGAGTCCAAACCACCTTCAACAAACATTCAAACGTATCGTTGGAGTTTCGCCAAAGGCGTTCTATAACGCGCAACGCTTCATTCGGTTTAAACAACTCGTCCGGGCGGGAGAATCCGTCACCAGCGCTTGTTATGGAGTCGGGTATGGATCAAGCCGTGCCCTCTATGAGAACGCCGTCCACTGGCTAGGTATGACGCCGGGTACCTATCAGCGTAGGGGTGAAGGAACCGTTATTCGTTATTTGATTATCCAGGCATTCTTAGGCCGGGTACTACTGGCAGGTACGGAGTGGGGCATCAGTACTATTCGGTTGGGCCAAAACGACGATTCTCTTTTGCGAGATCTCCAGGAAGAATTTAACCGCGCCGTGCTTGTACCCGCAAAAACTTCCATCAGCGAATTGGCCGCGATCGTCGCGTCTTGTCGTTTGGAGGACCCGTTTCTAACAAGATTACCTCTCGCAGTCCGATGCCAAATCTTCGAAACAAAGCTCTGGGCTTTGATAGCCCTTCACAAGTCTAGAATTTGAGCGGAAGAAACGGATAGACGTCAAACCGCGTTAGCGCATAGTCTCGCCGCAAGAATTAAGACCATCGGACAAGAACATGCCCTTTGCATTCCTGATGACGGACTACATGAAGCGTCTTGAGGCCGGCGATCCTCGTGCCGTTGCGCTTCGTGATGGCATCGTGAAGTTGTGGCAACGGATTGTGCCGTACCTAATTACTCACCGCACGAAAGAGTGGTGGGAAGTAGGCTGTCACCGATAATCGCGACTAAGCAACTGCGTATCGCCCAGTATTCATACCGTCTCCCTACATCAGCGACCGGCATCCGCTCTCCGATTCACTAATTGTGGGATTGATGCGTGTGCGCAACGCCCGGCGTGAGGGCCGCTGATTTTGAGCGGAAAAAACGGATAGATAGATATTAAGGATGTCGCGATACTCACACAGTTCTCCGCGGCGGAGGTTTGTTTCATGGCATACATCATTTGTGAACCGTGCATTGGGACGAAAGACACTGCTTGTGTTGATGCGTGTCCGGTCGATTGTATTCATCCCAAAAAGGACGAACCCGATTTCGAAGCTGCGCCAATGCTCTACATCC
>DATFXZ010000521.1:0-3679 GCA_035315305.1 Terriglobia bacterium
GGCGCGTATCCGGTTTTTCCCCAGGCCTTGATGAACTTGCCATCCTTTGAGTACTTCACGATGCGGTTGTTCGATCCGTGGCCGTCGGCGACGAAGATATCCCCGTTAGGAGCAGTCACGACACCGGCGGGCGAGCGGAAATGGTACTCATCATTTCCAGCAACTCCGGGTTCACCGAGCGTCAATAATACTTTTCCATCGGGGCTGAACTTGCGCACGATGTGCCCAGCTTTAATTCCGGCTTTGACTGCTGTCCCCACAGCATCTTCGGCCGCTGCATCGGTCACCCATACATTACCTTCGCGGTCGACGTGCATTCCATGCGGCCAGATAAACATTTGGGCCCCAAAGCTCTTAACGACGTTGCCTTTCGCATCGAACTTGTAGATGGTGTCGTGAGGTTTGAGTTTACCGTCAGGATTCATGCAGTCGAGACCGAACCGACCTCCCCGCGCAGCGGGTACAGGGTTGGTCTCATCGCACCGAATGAAAGCCCAGACGCTCTCTCCATCAACGTCGACGTGGACGGAAGCAGGTGGACCCATCTCTCTTCCACCAGGAAGCCTTGCCCACTCACCTCCTGGAACACTTGGGCCGCCTCCATCTGCGAGGCCCTTGACCGGACGATACGGATTGTCAGCAGGTCCTTGTGCGAAGTGCATCGCACCAGTGACGAGTAATGCCGCGATGCTCCACACCAAGATTCGTGCAATTCGAGTTCGACTTGCGTCCGACATGACACACCTCTTTGTTAGGTCGACTTGAGTCGCGGCAGGAGTCGTACAGCGTTATCGCGCTCGATCGCTCGAAGGTCATTCTCGCTGAACATTCGAAGTTCTCGCAGCGACTGAGCTACCGCTTGGCTGCTTCCACCGGGCGGAAAATCGGTTCCGAACATGATCTTGTCGGCGTTCACGAGTTTCTGCAGTGAAGCAATCGCACCCGGATTTGCGGCCCCTGCCACATCGTAATAGAACTTTTTCAATTCGGTGATAAGGCCATTGGGTAATTGCGTCTTGAAGTTGCCGGATGCGCCGTCGATACGGCCGGCAAGGAACGGCATCGTGCCGCCCGCGTGAGACCAGATCCAGCGAATGTTCGGAAAACGAACCGCGTCGCCGCTGAAACAAATGCCGGTGATCGCGCGGGTAGTGTCGGTTCCATACTCCATGCTTCCTGGCCCTACGCCTGGTGCGTAGTTTAGATCCCGGCAGCAATTTGCCGCCGTAGGGTGGACATGCACCACTGCGCTTCGCCGGTTGAGTTCCTCCAGTACGGGCCGGTAAGCAGGATTGCCCAACCATGTGTCGCCATAGCTGGTGAAAAATCCGACACCGTCGGCCTTGAGTGTGTCGTATGCGTACGCGATTTCCTTCAGCGTCGCATCAACGTCGGGCAGCGGCATCGCCGCGAAGAATCCAAATCGGTTCGGGTGCTCCTGAACTAACTTCGCGGCGTACTCATTGCATGAACGTGCGAGCCGGGTCGTGACTGTATTGTCGCCGAACCACAAGCCGGGATTTGTAATCGAGATCACCGCCGCGGCGACGCTGCCCTTGTCCATATCCTCGATCGACTTCGTTGGGGTCCATGTCGTATTCGCGGGTTGCAGTAGCGGCCGGCCCTTGACCGCGGCGACCCAGGCCGGCGGTCCAAAATGATGGTGTATGTCGATGCGATAGGGCTTCGTCGAAGAGCTGCCCTGTCCGAAGACGAATGACCTGCCGCCCGCCAGCGCAGTCAGCCCGAGCGTAGCCATCGCATTGCTCAAGAAGGTTCGCCGATCGAAGTCGCTCATGAATCCTCCCGAATTGTGAAGTGTCCTTAAGTTGTGCGGAAGCTACATCGGGTGGAGAGAAAAATCAAGCGAGAGGGTTTGAAAGGTAGCGAAGAATCTGACCAATGCTCAATTCCTAATTCTCAATTTTGATCCGAGGAACCGCAGATTGAGCATTGGTCAGATCTCTAGCGACACAACGGCGATTGATCAAGAACACAAAAGTGAAGCACAATGTCCGCCAAACCAACGGAGGCGGATCATGAGGAGAAGACTTTTGCTCGCAATAACGCTACTGGGTTTCTGGGCGTTGCCGGCATGGACCCAAACGACGGAGGAACTGGTTAACGACGGTAAGAACACCGAGAACGTTCTCACTCAGAGCATGGGCTACGACCGAAAGAGCTACAGTCCTCTCAAGCAAATCACTAAATCAAACGTCAAGCGCCTGGTGCCGATCTGGAGCACCAGCCTCATGAATGACCAAGGCGAACTGGCAGCGCCGACGATCTACAACGGTGTGATGTATGTGATCAACGGTAAGTGGACCTTTGCCATCGACGTGGAAACCGGCAGACAAATCTGGCGTACGCCAGTGGAGCTTGAATCGGGCATCCAGCGTGCCGCTTTCAACAGAGGCGCGGCGACGATTTATAACGGCAAAATCTTTCGCGTGACGATCGACAATCATGTGCTCGCACTCGACATGAAGACCGGCAAGCAGCTTTGGAACCAGAAATTCGCCGACTCTCGCGAGGGCTACTACTCCACCGGCGCGCCGATCGTAGCCAATGGAGTGTTGATTTCCGGTGTCGCCGGTGGAGAGTCCACGACCCGTGGGTTCCTTGATGGTTGGGATCCTGACACGGGTAAGAAACTCTGGCGCAGATACACGATTCCTGCACCCGGCGAGCCCGGCTCCGAAACATGGCCAAAGAACACCAACGCCTGGACACAGGGTGGAGGACCGACATGGCGCTCGGGCTCCTACGATCCCGAACTCGATCTCGTCTATTGGGGAACGGGAAACGCAGAGCCGTACGATCCGAGACCTCGCGAAGGTCTGGACAGCTTATTCACGAATAGCGTACTTGCCATCCGGCCGAAGACAGGTGAGGTCGCTTGCTATTTTCAATACACGCCTAACGACGTCTACGATGTGGACGCCACCGACGAGCAGGTGCTGGCGGACATTCAGATTGGCGGCCAGCTTCGGAAGGTAATGATTCAAGCAAACAAGAACGGCTTTATGTATATGCTGGACCGTACCAACTGCAAACTGATCGCTGCCCACCCCTTCGTCAAGGTCAATTGGGCAGCACAAATCGACCTTGCCACTGGCCGGCCCGTATTGACCGATGTGTACAAGCGCTTTGCTGCGGGCGAAGAAGTGGAAATCTGGCCGTCGCGCGGCACGAACGCGGTGCCGATCGCCTTTGATCCCAACACACGCCTGATCTATGCCAGCACCTGGAACTTACCGCGCATACAGCAGCTGGCTCCGCCGAAACCTGTCGTCATTGGCGCAGGCTCGACCGGCGTTAACGCGACGCTGCCGGAAACCAAACCAGGCGATGCCTTCGGCCATCTCCTGGCGATCAATCCTGTGACGGGTGAGAAGAAGTGGGAGATGCCACTGACCGACTTTCCGAGTTCGTCGGGAATACTGGCGACCGGTGGCGGTCTTTTGTTCACCGGTAAACTGACAGGTGAGTTCATGGCTCTCGACGTGGATACAGGAAAGACCCTTTGGCAGTTCAAGACCGGTTCGAGCATTAATTCCACAGCAATCACGTACACTCACAAAGGTCGCCAATATGTGACCATTGCCTCGGGACTCGGCGGCATTCTTGCCACTCGGTATGCCGCGGGTAAAGAGCCGACCGGTGGATCCGTGTGGAC
>DATFXZ010000522.1:0-5972 GCA_035315305.1 Terriglobia bacterium
TTTTAAAAGAATCGAAGTCTCCGATGCCGAGAAACCCAGATTCCGCAGATGGGTAAGGATTTCGTTCGCTTGCGGTTCAGTTGAAGCGAGGCAATATACGGTGTTTTCCATAAACCCTCCGATCGGAAATGACCTGACAAAAAAGGGAGGCGCAGCGAAAAAGCCACGCCCCCGGAGTTCCCAAACGGTGTTCTAGGTTCCCGTCATTTCCTCTTCGCCGCCGATGTAGTCTTCGGGCGAGGTTTGAAACTCATCCTTGCAGTCCTTGCTGCAGAAGTAATAAGCGGTTCCCTCATACATCGCTTTCTCTTTGGTTGTACGCTCGTCGACTTCCATGCCGCACACTGGGTCGATAGCCATAATCAACTCCTTGGAACGTTGGGATTGGATGCTAGCTAGAAGTGCAATCGCAGGTCCGTTTGGAAATCCAGAAAATTCCCGGACGGTTGCCTAAATCACCTAAATTCAATCATGCATAGTTGAAAGAATTTAGGCGATTTAGGCAACCGCTCCGGAATTTTACGGAGGCCCTGAATTGCCACCCGGGAAAGCAGGGAAAAATTTCTACTTAGCGCCTTTACGCTGCAGTTCGTCGTCGATGACTTCTTTAATTTCCGAGTAAGGCTGATTACCGGAAAGGAACCGACCGTTGATGAACAATGCCGGCGTACCTGAGACGCCATTTCGCGCGCCTTCCTGAATGTCCTTTTGAATTGCCGGCGCATAACGACCGGAATCTAAACACTGATTGAACACCTGCGCATCCAGTTTTAAATCCACGGCGCGCTGTTTCAGATCCGGAATGCTGAGTTCCCTTTGATTCCCAAACATCGAGTCATGAAACTCCCAGAATTTTTGCTGCTCATTGGCACAGAGTGACGCTTCCGCCGCTTTCTCTGCATGTGGGTGGATGTTGGCTAACGGAAATTGGCGGTACACAATGCGCACCTGTTGGGGGTAATTCTTTTCCACTTGCTTCAGCGTCGGGAACAGGCCGCCGCAGTATGGGCATTCAAAATCGGAGAATTCAACAATCGTCACGGGTGCATTCGCCGGCCCCCTGGAGGGGAAACCTTCAGTTGTAAGTTGAGCGCGGACAGGCTCCAAATAAGACCTGAATCCGTATTCTTTCTTTAGCCGAGCAACCAACATATCCCGAAATCCTGCACGGCTGCGCTCGACCATATAATCTTTGACCTGCGGGAGCGCCTGTTCTTTGGGAATCGGAATACGATCCTTGTTGGCTTCGTAAAACGCCTCGACTTCTTCCTTCGAAGGAACATCGACATTGCTCTCGACTTCCGCCTGGAGAAGATCCGCTTTCGTTTTCTTTTGCTTGGTGGCTTCGGCATCAATCAATTTCTCAGCAGCAAGGTCATCAAGCGCCCTCGTTAGAATCCGCTGTTTATCCTGAGCAAGAGATGATTCGTTTTGCAGCCGACGCGTCTCCAGGCTTTTCAGGTCGGCGTCCGCTGCTTTTTCTAACTCTTGTTGTGTGATGACCTGGCCGTTAACGACGGCGACGCGGTCCGAGCTGGACTGAGCTGATGCAATCCCGGCGAACGCCAGCACTGCTAATGTGATCAGTCTGTGATGTACTTTCAATTGATAGCTCCTTCGAGAAGATCCTAAAAAGATAGTACTGTAGGGGCCTCTATGACCGCCCACGATTTCTAGGTCGGTTGAGTTGCGGGCGGTTATAGACCGCCCCTACAGACTTCCTGAATTCTCCATTAACTCTCTTCAGAATTACCAGAATTTCGTCGGGTTCATCATGCTGACTAACTCTTAATAGCCGCAGGTATGGCCTCGCCGAGGATATTCACACATTGATCCAAATCTGCATCGGATATCACAAATGCGGGAGCCAGCATGAAAATGTCGTCTTTGATGCGGCTCACAAGACCACGTTTCGCACATTCCTGATACATGCGCACGCCGACCTTGTGAGTTGAGGGGAACTGCTTCTTCGTTGTCTTGTCTTCCACGAGTTCAACCCCACACATGAGACCCAGACCACGAACATCACCCACATTCTCCAGCGACGCGAGTTGCTTCAGCCCCGCTAAGAGTTTCTTGCCCTTTCTGCCGGCCTCTTCGATTAATCCCTCGCGTTCGAGAATATCGATAGTCGCCAGAGCCACTGCGCAGCAGGTCGGGTGAGCCGAATACGTAAACGCATGCATCCACCGCTTATCGGGTGGAGCATCTGCCAGAACCTTGAAAACGCGATCCGATATGCCGATGCCGCCCAAGGGCAGATATCCCGAAGTGATCCCTTTCGCAAAGGAAATGATGTCGGGCTCCACGTTCCAATGATCAAGGCCGAACCACCGACCCAACCGCCCGAAACCTGTGATCACCTCATCAGCGATAAACAAAACGCTGTACTCATCGCAAATCTCGCGAATGCGCGGAAAGTAGTCGTCTTGTGGAACCATAAGACCACCTGCGCCCTGAACGGGCTCTGCGATAAACGCTGCAACCGTATCTGCGCCTTCGTGAAGGATCGCCTTTTCCAGTTCGTCCGCCGCTGCGCGCCCTTGACTGACAGAGGGATTACTGGACACATAGCGATACGGGTAGGGCGACGGAATATGCAGGAACCCCGGCAGCTTAGAACTGAACATATTCCAAAACCCGGGAATGCCGGTCGCGTTCATCGCGCCAATTGTCACACCGTGATACCCAAACTCGCGGCCGATGATCTTCAACTTGTCCGGCTTGCCTTGACTATTCCAAAAGTATCGCGCCGTTTTGATCGCGCTATCATTTGCGTCGCCACCACCCGAAGAGAAGAAGAAATGATTAATGGAGGTATAGCACAGCTGGGACAACTTCTCTGTCAACTGCACTGCTGGAATGTTCGTATGGCCGATATATGACGTCGTGAATGCTAATTGCTCCATTTGCCGCACCGCAGCTTGTGCCAGCTCTTTGCGGCCATGTCCGAGCGTCACATTCCATAGGCACGCCAATCCATCAATGAACTCCCGCCCATCGGCCGTACGCATTCTTGCGCCTTGACCTGAAACCCAGACGAAGGGCTGTTTGTGATCGTTCGGATGGAACTGTGGGTGGACAAAATGTTCCTGATCGGTCCTAATGATTTTTTCTAGATCGATGGTCATCTCGATTACTCCCGGTTGTTTAACGGCACCCAAAACCGTCAATAATAACAGAGGAGGATATATGCACGCGTACTTGGTTCAACATGGAAAAGCGAAGCCTGCAAATGAAGATCCCAATCGCGGCTTGTCCGACGACGGACGTGCAGAAGTAACGCGTATTGCCGATTTTATGCACGATCTGCGAATTACGATTTCGTTGATTTATCACAGCGGCAGATTACGGGCCGAAGAGACTGCTCACATTCTGGCGACCAGCATACGCTGCACAGGCGGGCCATGCCAGTCCGACGGTCTCGACCCAGCGGACGACCCCGCCGGCACCGCCGACTTTCTGAACGTTTATACCGACGACATTTTAATCGTCGGCCACCTGCCTCACCTCGAGCGACTGGCATCGCTGCTGCTGACGGGCAATCCCGATGAACGGCCCATTCAGTTTCGCAATGCGGGAGTTATTTGTCTGGAAAAAGAACGGAATGGCAGATGGAGCGTCGTATGGGCAATCGTGCCGGAACTTCTGAGTACCCCCACCAGACTCGCAGCGTGATTCGTAGTGTAGTATCTTCACGCGATGGTAAGGCGAGAGATTTCCGCAGGCTGTGTCGTCTACCGCCCAACCCAGGGAGGGGCGGAGGTGGCGCTGATTAAACCACGCGATAGAAACGCTTGGGCTCTGCCAAAGGGCCTCATCGAACGCGGTGAAGCCCCGGAAATCGCGGCGCAGAGAGAAGCGAAGGAAGAAACCGGTCTGTCCGGAAACATCGTCCGAAAAATCGATACCATCAAATATTCTTATATGGCGAAGTGGGAGACACCCCCAACGCGCGTCTTCAAAATCGTTACGTTCTATTTGCTGGAGTTTACAGAAGGCGATCCGTCGCGGCACGACCGCGAGGTCGACCTTGTCGAATGGTTTCCTATTGAAAAAGCCATCGCGAGCGCCAGCTATCCGCAGGAGAAAACGATTATCCGAAAGGCGAAGGACCTCATCCTGAATCATCGGGAGGGCTCATGAGCGTAGGGAGAAGAAACTTCATTGCCGCGGTTCTTGGTGTCTGTGTGTCTTTGTGTCTCTGTGCGAGCGCCGTTGCCCAAGCGATCTACGCTGAAAATCAAATTCCAGCTCGGGGTGTTGAAGTCGCTTATACCGTCACCGTTAAGAATCCCGCTTCTCACGTGTATGACATCGAGATGTCAATTAAAGGCATTCGTGACACGTCCGTTTCTGTCTCCATTCCGGCCTGGTCTCCAGGCATGTATCGCATCGAGAACTATGCGCGTAATGTGCAAGATTTCCGCGCCTCGAATCTGCGAAATCAACCATTGAAGTGGGAGCAAACCGACAAACAGACATGGCGCATGGTTAAACAACCCGCCGACGACGTGGACATCCAGTATCAGGTTTTCTCAGCACAACTCACCGATCAAATGGCCGACCTCGCTCCACCTGAAACCTTCATGTACGTCGTCGGGCAGAAACACGTGCCGTATACGGTTAAATACAACGCACCAGGAGGATGGAAGGTTTACACCGGGCTGGAAAAGAAAGGCGACCGGTACGTCGCCACCGACTATGACATCTTCATCGATGCGCCCGCATTCATCGGCGAATTCAAAGTCCTCGAGTTCGAAACCGGAGGAGCGCGTCACTACCTGGTCTTCAGTAAGCGCGATGTTTCGATGAGCGCGCCCCAGGTCACATCGGATATTCAGGAAATCGTCGAAGCTGGGACGAAAATATTCGGCAAACTTCCCTACAAGGAATACCTGTTCCTGTTCAAGGTCCAACCCCAGGCAACCAACAGTGTCGAGCATCTGAATTCAACTCACATCGCCGTTGGTGAAAACGATTTCGTCACCCAGGCGAACTACAGGCAATTCCTGGCGACCGTCGCCCATGAGTTCTTTCACCTCTGGAACGTTAAACGCATCCGGCCGGCTGTGCTGGGTCCATTCGACTACACGCATGAAGTTCACACTCGACTGCTCTGGATGCTCGAAGGCATTACCAGCTATTACGGCGATCTTCTCCTGGCGCGCAGCGGCATTGACACACCCGAGGAGTATCTCAGCAGGATGGCTGTTATTATCAACTCGCTCGAACACGCACCTGGCCGGCACCTGATGAGCGCCGAGGAAGCGAGTTGGAATGCATGGCTGAGGAGCGACAACGCTGAAAACAACACCGTTTCCTACTACACCAAGGGAGAGTTGATTGGCCTTCTCCTCGATATGGAGATTCGTAGCCGTACCAAGAATCAGAAAAGCCTTGATGATGTCATGCGATATCTCATGGAGACGTATGCGAACAAAGGCGTCGGGTTTCCTGAAGACGGATTTTTAAAAGCCGTTGAAGTTGTCGTTGGTTCCGATTTTCATGAACTCTACGAAGCACTGGTACAGAGTCGCAGGGATCTTGACTACAACCGTTATCTCAAGCAGGCGGGACTCGTGGCACAAGTCCAACTTCAGCCGGGCACGATTTACGTTGGGCTCGAATTCGAACCAGGTGAAGGCAGTTTTCCGCGCGTGAGACGAGTCGTACCAAGTTCGCCTGCAGATCGAGCGAAGGTGGATTCAGGCGATCTTTTGGTATCTATGAATGACGAACGACTGACGTTTGAAAATTTTCGCAGCCGCCTTCATTCTCATTCCATCGGCGAAACGGTAAAGCTCACAGTGCTCCGAGGCCCGCGCATGCTGGACCTGAAGATCGTTCCCGTGGAATTTCAGGAAGAGCGCTGGCAGCTTAACGAGATTTCGCGTCCGACTCCGGAACAGCTCGAATTAAAACACAGCTGGCTCGGCGGGAAATAAAGCACTGACGCACCGCGGAGCGGT
>DATFXZ010000523.1:0-3377 GCA_035315305.1 Terriglobia bacterium
TGCTATTGGAGGCTCTCACATGAGGAAAGTATTAGCCGTCGCGGCTGTGGCCGTGATGGGATCTTTGATTCTATTTGGCTTGAGCGTGCTTGCGCAGTCTCAGTCTGCATCATCTGCAAAAGGGGCCGGAGTCACGTATCAAGTCACGGCGGTAGTGATGGCTAAGGCAATGAACCCCATGCCCGGCCCAAACGCGAGGGAACAATCCACGCAGAGAACCATTGGCAAACGAAGAGCAATGGTGAAGACCTCAATGGATAACAGCTTCTGGATCGAGGAGATCGACATGGACGGGAGCGGTAATCCCGTTGACGCCCAGATGCTGTGGGATGACAGCGACAAAGTCCTCTATACCTACGCAGACAAGCCGTTCCAGTGCTCAGTCGGTTCCTCGGCGAGCGGTGACTTCATGATTGCAACCTACGGGACCGGGAATCGTGCGAAAAGACCTGCGGGATCGGGTTGGTGGATGGCCAATCTGGATCAGGGTGTATGCAAGGCGCGCACCGACCAGTTGTTTGGATGCAAATTCAATGCAAGTGGTAAGAACACTACATGCGGCGTTGCAACATTGAACGAAAAAACCAATGATTTGAGGATTGTTGAAGCCACAACTACTAGGAATCAGTAGCCTTCCGAGTCCACTAGCGTTCAGGGCCAAGACCCTGAACGCACTTCCTGCACCTTGAACGTTGTTCTCTGATCAATGAACGACGAATCCCGCATCGGTCGCCGCATGCACGATGATTGGGACGTACTGTGGCTCGATGGCGAGGGACGAAGCCAGAAAGCGAGCACCTTCAACAGAGATTTCAGACAACCATCGTCGAGCTTTCATATTGTTAGGCCGGAGCACGGCGAGCGTGCCGTGATAGGCGAGCGAAAAGTCGGGTGCGAAAAATGTATTAGGCAAGTTTTCTCGTAGCGACATTCGCGCTCCTTGTTCGATTCGCATCGAGGTCTCGATGCTATCACGGCTTGTCACGGCGGTTCTAAATCGAAAAAATATCGAGCTGATAACCGCCTTGCCGGAAAAGATAAGCGCGAGATTCATCGACTTGTTGCTTGAATCTCGACATGTTCACGCCGACCAGCTTGCCTCTGAATTTCCGGATCGTGCCGCCGATGATCACCGTATCCACGTTCCTGGTGTCCGCCGCCGCGACTACGGTGCCGAACGCATTGTTCGATGGATACAAGTTGATATCGTCCGTTCGGATGGCGACGATGTCGGCCTCCTTACCAGGGGTTAAGCTGCCGCACTTCTCCGATAATCCGGCACACGCTGCGCCGTTCACAGTCGCGCATTCCAACACATCATGCACGTTCACGAGTTTGGGCGCATTCGCATCACCGCTGAATTTTCGCTGGGTTGCCCACGCGCGCTGAATATTGAAGAGCACCCGCATTTCCGTGAACATGTCGGTGCCATACGAAATCTCGTTGTCCACACTGAGACCCGCGCGGATCCCATGATCGACCGCGCTTTGAAATGCAGGCACGCCTTCGCCGAGCGCGTATTGCGGATCGGATCTTGCGCAAACATTTACGGTCCCGCCGGATTCGCGGATGATTTGCCAGGCGGAATCGGGCAGCGCGTTGCAATGGTTATAAGTGATGTCCGCGCCCAGAATTTTTTCAGTCTGGAGTTCCGCCATGACAGGCGCAGCCGCTGCTCCGAGCAACTCGATTGTGATCCTGAGACCAAGCTGCCGCGCCAGGGCGAGGTTGGATCTATCGAAGCCGGAAAACATACGAAGCGTTACGAGCTGATCGTTTGAAGAGAAAAACTGCTTTTGAAGACGCCGAAGATCCTGCGGCCATTGATGGTCCCAGTTTCCGTTCTGCGGTGCACCCGACGCATGGACCGCGCGAATGCCGGCATCCAGTAGAGCTTGAATAGCCGCGTCGGAATGGGCGGACGAACGTGAATTATGAGAATTGTCGATGATGCACGTAATTCCCGCGTCAATACACCCTAACGCAGTAACGAGATTGCCGACGTACATGTCATGTGGCCGGTAATGAAGCGCGAATCCCTGGTGAGTCGTCGCCATGTACTTAGAAATATCGCCGTTCGGAATGATGCGACGAAGCACTCCCTCCCAGGAGTGGCGATGACAGTCGATGAATCCTGGAATCACGATCATATTCGACGCATCGATGACCTCGCCCGCCGCCTGGAGATTTGCCCCTACCGCTGCGATCTTCTTTCCCTGGATCAACACATCACCCTTGGCGAAATTGCCGACCTTAGGGTCCATGCTGAGGATTGTCCCGCCCTTCAGCAGAATTCGACGGTTAGGGTCAGGACGCGAAACTCGCTCCACAATCTCGGATTCCTTACTACCGCGTTCTGCCTGGCGTGAGTCCGCCTGGGGCGGCGACGCTGCGGCCAGCGCCACGCCCGCACTGCCCTTGAGGAAGTCACGCCGCGAACTCGCGTTTCCGTTTGCGGTGTCGGGCGTGATCGGAGTAATCGGGGTTTTCATTATTTTTTTCCCGTGAGTTTCGCGCGTTGAAGACTATTGAATCGTAGTAAACCGCCATAGACGTTCGGTTTCCTTTTCACCGACGTACTTGCCGATTTCCTTATCAAACTGTGCCCAGGTCTTCCACGGCCGGTACTCGGCAAACTCTCTGGTCATGCGGCGGCCGGCGCCCGGTACAAGCAGAATTTCTTCGGACGTGGCGGTGTTCAGATTGATGTGAATGAACGCCTTCGTGTAGAACTGCATCGCCTGATCCGGCGTCAGACTCTGGCTGAGCAAGTATTTGTTGAGGTCAGTGATATTGCCGAAAGGCCGCTTTTCAATGATGCCTTTCACGATGGTCGGTGTCATGTGCGGAAACGTAAGTAGATCTTTTTCCGGCGCAATATTCGCATCGACGATCCCGAGGGATTTGCCGACTTGCCCTTCGACCGTGGTCATGCTCCCGGCAGTGATGATGAAGACCATTAGCGCGACGAATATCCTTTCGTATTTCATGTTTTTTCTCCCTCAGAGGTGGCCCGAACCGCCACGAAGGCAACCATCGTAATGCGAAGTACGAGGAGGCTCGAACGACTTTCCAGCAGCATGTGCCAGGTAATGACCGCTATACCGGTTGCGATCAACACGAGCGGTACAAGTTGCGTGCGGCTTTCGTCGTGCCCAAGAAATAATAGTTCTACGGCCGTGCCTATCAGTCCGAAAACGAGAATACCGAGGAGCATTGGCTGGATGATTCTGTGCTCTTGCGCGGTCACCCTGACATATTACGCCATGATTGAAGAGGCGGCCACAAGCCGGCCGGCTTACTCACAGCGAAGAGCGTCTACAGGATCGACGCGTGTTGCCCGTCGCGCTGGAAACCAAACAGCGAGCAGGGACGCG
>DATFXZ010000524.1:0-4331 GCA_035315305.1 Terriglobia bacterium
GTCGAGACTACGGTCATATCCAATTGCAAATTCCGCGTAAAGCTGCCCGCAGGCGCGACACTGCTTGTCACATTGGTAAGCGCTGACAGGACGTCGCCCAAGTCGAACGAGGGAGAAAATGATAGCTGCATCAATCGGACTTGACCACGGAGCACCGCGTTTTGGGGGGATCCGGTCAGTGTCAGGTCTGTATCGAGACTTTCATGAATTCCCGGGAGATACGTCGTGCGGATACCGTTGCCCGCAACCGTAACATTAAACTGAATCGACGGCCGGTACGCGATGCCACCGGTCGCCGTAATGGTCCCCGCGCCCACCCCGCCTTGAAATTGGTCGATTTCCAATCGTGTGTTCGTGAGCGTCAGAACTCCGTTGCCATCTTGCAACCCAATCGGCAGGTTACCTCCGGCGAAACTCGCATTCACAATCTTGATCTGTCCCTGTACGTTTGGATTTGAGCTGTGACCGAAACCGTCGATGTCGAATTGAAGCTGACCGGAACTCATAATGTCGGGATTGAAGAGATGGCCGATACCGAGATCGATTGTTCCCAGTGCAGTTATGGACATTGGGGCATTGCTCGCGACGGGTATTCTGCCTTGCAATTGAAGATCAGTAGCGGTTCCACGAATTGCGGTCCTCTGGAGGTTTAGCACACCGTTGCTGTAGTCCAATTGGACCGGCTGCACGGCGGAGAATTGCACATCGTTCCTGTAGGAAACCGAGAGCGTCGGAATAGTGATGTGCGCATCAAGGCGCGACTTATCCTTAAGCGGACCTCTCAATATGGCATGAACCTCGGTCTGACCCGTCCAATCCGCAGCTTGCGCGGGGAGGTAAAAGGCAATCAGTGGTCGCAAGGAAATAGAGGACGTGTCGAACGCGAAGTCCGTGTCATAGTTTCCAGTCAGGTTGACGCGGCCTCGTCCACGCACGAATGTTTGTAAAGTTTGCGACTGTGAGTCCAGTGAGATATCGGCGGCACGATTGGCGATACTTGCCTGAACCGTTACGCCGTTCATCGTTTGATTTTGAATCTGGAGTTGCGGTATCTGCGCGGTAAACTGCAGGCTCGGATCATCAATTGTACCGCTGCCCTTTGCGTTGACGTTGAGTATGCCGACGATATTTAGATTTCGTCCACGAAGGTTTTGGAGCTGGTCGAGCCGAATGCCGACGGCCTGCAAGTCGCCGTTGTACGCTTTTCGTTTAGGGAAGTAGGTGAATTTGCTTTGCGCGGTGCCGGCCGCCATCCGCAATCGAACCTGACCTCGGACTTCGTCCCCTGTTCCCTGGAAGTCGAGATTGACCGATTGGACAGGCTCAGTCGCGATAGTCGCCTCTGTCAACGTGACGGTCCCTCGTCCAACTGGATTCAAGCGCGAGCCGTGCAACGATGCTTTCATTGAGAGCGTGCCGGTAACGGGCGCCTTCACTCCGGATAGGGATTTGAGATCCTCCACATTCAGCTGCGAGGCATTGACATAAATCTGAAATGGACTGGTGTCGCGAAATGCCCACCGATCCAATCCCAAATTGATGTTGAACATAACCCGGCCGCGATTGTTTCCCGGCGTGATATCGCCGTTTTGTAAGATGAGTTGCGATGGACTGGCGTCAACAGTGGTTCGTACGTTCCGCCATTCCGTTCCTTTAACTCTGAGCCAGGGTGCCGAAAACTGGCCGGCAATCCGGGGATCGCTCGTCGAGCCGCGTACTGTGCCGTCGAAAGACGCTTTACCTGCAAGGCCCAACGGATGAGGCATTGCGCCGAATGCGTTAGCCGTTGTTTCGAGTTCACTTAGGTCGTTGGATTGAACTTGCACCTGCAAGTTGGCCGTTTTGCTCACCGTTCCATCTAGATTGATAGTCGTTTCCGGCGTCCGGATATAGCTTCGCGTAAATGCAACGGTCTGTGATGCAGCGGAATAATCAGCATGAACACTTCCCTCTGCCGGAAAAGGCTTCGCTGCAGCATTTCGCGCCGCAATCGTTGCATTGAACTCTGCATCGGTATGCGCGGCAAAGTTCTGGAATGCCTTCCGCCAAGTAGCATCCAGCGTGGCGTTCGTCGTTCCCGTCAACCGGAAATTTCGTAAGGCTTGAGTACTCACTAACGCTTGGATGCCAGCGAGTGCAACGTCGTGCAGCGTCGCCTGTAACTCGGAGATTTGGGCTCCGCTAATGTCGCGCATTTTGAAAGACCCGTGCATTCCGCCGCCAAGTAACGCGGCTCGAAGGTTACGAACATCGATGTTGCCGGACTTCACTGAGTACTCGGCGCTGATGTTGCTCACCAGGGTATGAATGGCAGCCGTGTGTATTTGGAGCCCGCTGCTGGACATGTTTCCATCGAGAGCCAACTTTTCAAGAGTCGGCTTATGGGGATCGCTTTCGAACTTCAGAGAACCGGCAAGTTTCACCGCCCCGATCGGCAGCGTGACGTCTTTTAGGACGTGGCGTAGCTGGTTCGTATCCAGAGAAGACTGATAGCTGCCGGTGATTTTCGGATGTGCATAATCCCGCAGTGTTGCTGTGAGGCTGAGCTGTGAAGCCCCGCTTGTCAGCAGACTGCGTTTCAAATTGAAGGTATCGGCCGTGGCGTCGAACGCCGCCTCCAAGCTGTGGATCAGTGGATTCAGATTTCGGAAACGGATCTTTCCATCTGTGTAGCTCAATGCTGCGGAATAGCACCTTGTGACGGGAGAGAAGCTGGATTGCAATTCGAAATTTTTAAGATCTGCGTCGATCGCGGTTTTTCGGTCGTTGTAGTACAGCTCACCTTGATCTAGCATCACGTGACGAACACCCAGGTCGAATACATTCGTGGTCTTTGTCTTCAGCTTCGGCAGACTTGTCTCCCCGTTCTCCCCGACAAACAGATGAGCCACAGGATGATCTAAGGCGATTTCTTTGAGGTACCACTTTCGTTGTAGTAGTGACACAACCTGAATCCCAACTCTGAGGTGATCGACCTTCAAGAACGGTGTCTCTTGGAAGGGTGCTGCGCCGCCGATCACTACGTCATACATATCCACGGTCGGACTCAATCCCGATAATTGAACGGAGAAATCTCTTATCTTCGCTTCGATTCCGACTTTGTCGTTTAGCTTGGTAAGTGCGACACGCAACAGGTATTGGCGGAACGTATCGTTATGAAACAGCTCCACAATACCGATCAGCGACAGTGTAATCAGAACAAGCAGTCCACCGGCGATCCATGCCGCGATTCGTTTCCAACTGCGACGCGTCGGCGTATTCAAAAGGCCTGTCCCAACGTAATAAAGATCTGCGTGGCGCTAATGCCTGGAATTGGACTTAAGTTATGGCCAAAGTCGACTCGGATTGGGCCTACCGGGGTTGCATATCGGAAGCCAAAGCCGACGGAATTCGTCCATTTAGCGGCCAGGTGGCTGAATCCGATGTGCTCGAAAGCATTTCCCCCGTCATAGAAAGTGGCGAAACTCAGGGGTTTCTTGAAAGGCACTGGGATACGTAATTCAGAGTTAAAAATGGCAAGCTGTGTTCCGCCTATCGGCACGCGCGCAGGCGCGCAAGTTGAAATCTCGGCCGGATTGCTGCACACAGAGATCGTGACCTGTGGGCCCGCTCCGTTCAGAGGAAAGCCGCGAAGCGTACTGCCGCCTCCCGTGAAAAACTTTTGGCTTAATGGAACGTGACTGTCGGCGAAGGCCCGCAGGAAGCCCACTCTCAGACTGTTTGCCCAGACGATGCCCTTCATTTCCTTGTAAGCGGCGGACTGGGCCAGCACCCTGCCGAAACTTACATTGGACCCAAGGACGGCCGGATTGATGTCGAGTTCAACAGTGTTGTAGGTCCCACGGTGTGCGTCCAGTGGATGATCTCGAGTATCGCGGAACCAAATTGCAGATAGGTATGAAAGCCGCGTATTCCGGTCGTCCGGAGGTACGAGCTCCGGGATGACGAGATCGGTCAAGTTGATCCGAGAAAGCGTGTATGCAAAGGTAACCGACTGTGTCTTTTTTGCATTAATAGGTTTTGAAAGCTGCAAAACCAGTTGTGCCATCCGGGCATCAAAAATCGGATTTTCATTGTTTTGTTCGGCTGTCGCTAGCAGGCTGCCGGTCCAGTTTGTCCATCTGAAATTTGGATTCGTGAAGCTCAATAATGCTCGGCTAACAAGCGGACCATACAGAGCGCCGAGCGTAAGAGTTTCAGCCTTTCCGCGAACGTTGTTGCGGGTGTATTGGAAATTGAGGCGGGGCCCCTGTACTTGCTCCTCGGTCGTTATGAAATTTGGCGGCAGTAACACTGCCGGCAATCCCGGCACAGCGACCGTACCATTCGGA
>DATFXZ010000525.1:0-5023 GCA_035315305.1 Terriglobia bacterium
AACGGCAGACGCGCGGGACCTAGGATTCGTCCCATGTCCGGCGCGCCGTGCTCACACGGGCAGAAGATGTTGTAATTCAAGCACTTTTTGGACTCTGCGGCGCGATTCTGTACCCCATCGCTCCGTCTGTCCCATGACAACCGCACAAGTCACACACAAGTCAACCGGACGGTCGAGAAGTTGTAGACGCGACCTCTACAGGTTATCGCAACCGTGAAGATTGATACCAAGCTCCACTAAAGAATCGTGCTCCGTGCCATCAAGCTGCTCTTCTGGCCAAGATGGCTGGCTGGTGAATAACTCCAACCCCTCTTTTCACCCCGCGGGTTAGTCGTCATCCCGACGCTCACTTTCCCACGTCCGAGGGCGTGATCGCGCTCGGCTCCTTCTCCTCGCCCGCTCGTCTTGTAAACGATTGCGAATAAACCGCCGATCGAGCGCTGAGCAAAGGATCGTCAGACGGTGCAATACAGACCGGCAACACCAACGGATCGAAGTTGATGTCGCGACAGTTTCCTGGCGCCTCGACCTCAACTTGGTCGAGGGTCACCGTGCCGGCATCGAGGTGCTCCCGATCTTCCGGCCATGGGATCGTCGCATCGTCGGTAGGGTCGCCAGGTTGCCCAACCAATGATCAGCCGCCATTGCACGGGCGCACTGGCGCGCGGCGACGCTGTGAACGGTTGTATCTGGTATTCGAGTTTCTCAGTGCTTCGTCACGAGCCCGCTGGACCGAGGCGACGTGCGCACGGCGGCAAAGCAAAATGATTTCGCTTCGGCTCCTCTTGTCCGGGTTTTCTGAGTCGGCAAGCAATTGCTTTCCGCGATGATGTCGCGCGCGCTTTCTCGATGCGAATGCAAATGAACCTAGGTTACACCTGTACCGCCCCATTGACTTTTGCCCATTGCCTTCTTATGCCCTAGCGTTATGTCTTTCGGCGGTTCGCGTGGTGCGTTTATCGCTGGGCGCAAGCGCGGTGGTTACGCCGGTGGACCTAAGCGCGCCGCATTCTGGCGTGCCCTAGGATTCCCGAATCTGATCCGAGCTCGGAGAGCTCGTTGGCGCAACCACGTGCCGATAGCCAAGCAGCGCGCTGCCAAGGCCTTTACCCCCTTAGCGATGATCGACGATTTGCAAATCGACCGGGACTGACCGCGCGCTCGGCGCCGAAACGTGAGCCGGTGCCTTGCGCTTCGTGCGTTGCTCTGGGTTTCCCGCTGCGATCGGTCGTCGCGGCCCTGGTCGCTTCGCAAATGACGCCAAGCCCGATTGCGGGTGGTCGTACTCGCCGCACGGACCGGTAAGCATGACCGGGCGCGCAGCCGAGTATATCGCTGGGGCGAGGACGGCCTGGCCGGGTTCTGCGATGATCGCCAGCTGCTGTGCATCTCGCTCGCGCTGTGGAACGGACGAGACCCGATCCTGAAGGAGCGACTTTTCGGTCTCACCAATCAGCAGGGCAACCACGGAGACGACGTCAAGGAGCTTTATTAAAACGCGAGGGCGCGCTACTTCGTGCTGAATCAAGTGAGTACAGCTGGCGGCTTGAGGCGTTTTTTTGCGCGTATTGCGTGATAAGATTTGGGCGATGGCGGACTTCCTTAAAGAGCCAACCGTGAGGACGCTCGTCGCCGGCGATCTCGAATCGGTTTTTCTGCCCGATCACGGAATGCTCGGCGCCTCGCTTCGTCATCGGGGAGCCCAGTTGCTCGGACGCGTCGAAGATCTAGAAGCCGCTGCGGCAAAGGGAAGTAGTGCGGGGATTCCGTTTCTTCATCCATGGGCGAACCGCCTTACTGAGCCAAGGTATCGCGTTCTCGAGCACCAAGTTTTGCTTAACCCGGCGTCGCCGCTTCTACATCTGGACGAGCACGGTTTGCCGATGCATGGGGTGCCTTGGTCACACCTCTCGTGGGTGGTGACTGACGCGGGGCAGGATTTTGTTTCAGCCCGGCTCGATTGGTCCCTGAGCGATCTTCTTGCGATCTTCCCTTTTCGCCACTGCGTCGAGTTGACGGCTAGCCTTCGACACGATGCCCTCACGCTGGAAACGACGTTGAGGGCCGGTTCTGATAGTCCGGTCCCCGTAAGCTTCGGTTTTCATCCGTATCTTCGCCTCCCCGAGCTTTCGCGCAAGAGTTGGCAATTGCAGTTACCGGAAATGAGGAAGCTCATGCTTGACGAGCGCGGAATCCCAACCGGAGAAGAGGCCCCGTTTGGAGGATTCAATGGGTCATTGGGTGAGCTCACCTTCGACGATGGCTTTGCTCTTCCGCACGAGCAGGCATCCTTCACAGTCGCGGCAGGCGGGTTCAGGATTAGCGTCGAGTTTCTTCAGGGCTACAGGTTTGCGCAGGTCTTCGCGCCCAGGGACAAGGAATACATAGCACTGGAGCCAATGACGGCTCCTACTAATGCTCTCACGACCGGTCGTAACTTCAGAATCGTGGATCCGGACGGACAATTCCGGGCAGTGTTCAGAATACGTCTGGATGGGTTCCAGGGTTAGTGATTGGTACCCTCGAACGCTGCGGGCTCTTGCTCAAAAGGTGGGCGGCGGGGGCGAAATCGCCAAAGTGGTGCTATTCGTGATCGAGACCCGACTTTGTTACCGGGGCGTGCATCTGCGCAGATGGCGGGCGGCATCTCTATTGAGGGCACGGCTCTTTCTGACGGGATTGTCTTGCGAATGACAAGGTCCTAGTTTCCCTCAGTTCCGCATGACCCAAGCCTTCGATCGGGTCCTGCTTATCCGCGGGCGGGTCCTCGAACCTTCGTGTTGGAGTGGCTGTGGGGCGTGTGTTTGCTCTTTTGACGTAAGTCGGTCCGACGTATAAAACCCGATGGGAAAAGAGCCCGTTGCTTGCCGCATGCCTATGCTTTCGGGATGCGGTGATACCTTAATGGTCGCTCGCGTTAGAAAAGCACAAAGCACAAGTGGCGCCCGCGCCGCTCGACGGCCCGACACCGCTAGCCAAGACCGAGAAGCAATTAGCTTCGAGGAGCTGCTGAGCGAACTGTCAACTGCGTTCGTCCGAGTCTCGGTCGACCGGATTGACGACGAAATAGAGCAATGGCTTGAACGGATCGTGCTTGCGATGGGAGTAGATCGCAGCACGATTGTGCAAGTAGGCCCAGCTGACAGAGTCCTGCGTATAAGCCATGTTTGGGCACGCCAGGGTTTTGAACATGAGTGGCGGGAGCAAGAGATTCGAGAGCTAGGGATTTTTCCTTGGACTCTTGGGAGATTACGCGCAGGCGAGTCGGTCGTAATGTCGCGATTAGAGGATTTCCCACCGGAAGCCTCTAAAGATCGGGAGTCCTTACGCCAGGTTGGAAACAAATCGATCGCCGCGATACCTGTGAAGATCGGAGGAACGGTCGTCGGTGCTGCCAGCTTCGGCGCGCTCCGTTTCGAGAAACATTGGTCTGAGCAAGAAGTGCAACGTCTAAAACTGATCGCTGAGATTTTCGGAAACGCCTTCGAGCGAATACGCGCAGAAGCGGAGATTCGTCGCCTGTCAGAGGAATTGCGCCACACGTCCCAGGTAATGACGATGGGTGAGCTGACCGCTTCGCTGGCGCATGAGCTCAATCAGCCGCTCGGCGCCATCCTCAACAATGCGAAAGCCGCCCGCCGCCTGCTCGTGACCAAGACTCCGGACCTGAAGGAAATTGACTATGCGCTCGACGATATCATCCGCGATGACGCACGGGCGGTCGATATCGTCAAGAACGTTCGCTCGCTGTTTCAGCGCGGCGAAGCCAAAATGGCGACGGTCGATGTCGGGCAGCTTTTGCTCGTTGTAGACCGGATCGTGCGGACCGATGCGAGAACGAAGGAGATCTCCTGGTCGATGGGGGTGTCCGATTCACTGCCTTCGGTGCGCGGCGACACGACCCATCTGACGCAGGCCGTGCTGAACCTGGTTTTGAACGCCTTCGACTCGGTTTCCGAGAATCACGGACCACGCGAAGTCACTTTGGGTGCACGGCTGGAGGATCCCCGCGAAATACGCATATCAGTGTGCGACTCGGGCAAGGGTATCGAACCGAGTGTAATGCCGAGACTGTTCGATCCCTTCTTCACGACCAAGTCGACCGGAATGGGGATGGGACTCACCATTGTTCGTTCCATCATCGAGAATCATGGCGGCCGGATTTGGGCGACGCAGAATCCCTATCGAGGTGCGACGTTCGAGTTCGCTTTGCCAGTTTCGGAATGACGCCAAGCCTGTACCGGATGGTGCGCGTCGCGCCTGGCGGTTCCATACTCGCTACCACGGAAATCTCGAAGTCGACTTACTGGCGATAAGGCAAGCACTCAAGAGCGCTTTGAGCGAGCATGGCCTCAAAGTTCAGATTGTGAGTCAGCCGTGGAGCCCCACAATCTCAAACAAAAATCCTCAGACTTTATCGCTCCGAGAATCTGACATTTAGCGCCCGATCGGAATCGACCCGAAACGGACGTTCCTATTTGTCTATCGGTTCCGGCCCGTCGTCTACGGCTTATGACTTCGGGAGCAGGTTTTCCATAATCCTATCGATGCTGAAGCTAGCTGCCCTGGCGCGGGGTGGAAACTCCTTGAAAGACTCCAACCATTGGGCTACCAGCGCCTGCACGGGCACAAACATAAAGAGGTGATCAGCTAGCCATTTGTCATAGAAGATACCCTCGTCGCCTCGCTCGAACGGGTCGGAGCGCAAGTTGAAGAGTTTGGGTAGACGCATCTTCGAGAAAGGCTCTTGCCATACGGCCAAGCCCTGGTGGCGTTGCTCTTCGAACACAGCTTTCCACTCGTGCACCCTGATGGCGAGCAGTTCGCCGTCGTCGCTCCAGTAAAGGAATCCCGGACGAGGCGACTTCTCTACTTCGCCTTTGAGGAACGGCACGAGATTGAAGCCGTCCAGATGGACCTTGTAGGTCTTGTCGCCGATGGAGTAGCCCTTTTTCACTTTTTCGACGAGAGCCGGCTCGCCAGCGGCAGCGGCGAAGGTCGGGATGAAGTCCTGCAGCGAAGC
>DATFXZ010000526.1:0-7257 GCA_035315305.1 Terriglobia bacterium
GCGCGCTCGTTTTGCCCATCAATATTGAGTTGTCAAGGATCTCTAAAGATTTTTAAAGTTTTCCGGTGACCGTACCGAGAGGGTCACACCCGTTCCCATCCCGAACACGGAAGTTAAGCCTCTCAGGGCCGATGGTACTGCGCGGGCGACTGCGTGGGAGACTAGGTCGTTGCCGGGATTAAAAAGACTCCGAGGAGCCGCAAGGCTCGTCGGAGTTTTTTGTTTTATACCTCAACAGTTCTGCGACAAATCGCGCGATCGGATGATCTCCCACTGCAATTCCGTGGTCCCGAAGTTGAGGAGTAACCCAAGCGGATAATTTGAAGCGTGAATATACGAATTCATTTGCGCAAGATGTACCGGGATGATGCCTCGGCCGGCCTTCAATTCGATAATGACCGAATTATCTACAACTAGATCGAGTCTGTGTTTTCCGACCAAACATAAGCCGTACCAGATCTTGATCGCTCTTTCGCGATCAACCTCGAACCCGCTCTTTTTCAGTTCTACGGCCAACGCGCGGCCGTAGATGCTCTCGATAAAACCTGGACCGAGCACAGTATAGACAGCACGCGCAGCCTCCAGAATCCGATACACTAGCCGATCTTGATCATCACACGATGCAGTGATCAATTCACGTGTCTTCTCGCTTGCGGCGGGACATCCGGAATCAAGTGATCGCGCCGGCAAGGCGGTGCGATTTGCTTCGGCATTTTGAAAGCCGGATAAAATTCCGAATACATTTTCCGCTGAGCTTCGCTCGCATAGTACTTGAGATAGATCGGCATCCCGCCATCAACGCCGGTCTTTGTCATATCGACGTAAAGCGTGTAGTGCGGTGATATGACGAATGGCTTATGCAATACCTCGCCCCATAGAAGCGTATATAGCTCGCGATCGGAGAGATGATCCGTATTACAAAGGACAATCGATTGCCCCAGCAAAGCATGGATCACTTGCCACAGCTTTGCCGTCAAATCGCGGTCCTTCAATTTCTTCGGCCGCGGAAGATCAATGCTTAATTCTGAAAGCACATCCAGAAGCGTGCGTTTCGACAACCCGTCAGCAGAAAGGACGCTGTCTAGAGATGCCTCTTCCCCATTCCTTCGTTTGATCTGTTCGCTTTTGGCTTTCATAACCCGCCGGGAAAGCGAATGGAATACCAAATGGAGACCGTTTGTTTCCTCTGACTTGAGAATTCGGCGGTCAAGAAAATCGCGGTTTAAACGTCGGCGATGTCGCGGATAACTTGGAAATCTATTGGCCTATCTGCCGCAGGAGTCGTTGTTCGATCACGCGGACACGCTCAATTTGGCCTTTGGCGGGAAATCTCTCGTAGAAGCCCTCATTGCGGAATTCGTCCTTCATCTCCGCCCAAGGGGAAAGCAGCTTTTCAAAGACACGTGGACTTGGGTTTTCGCGCCACTTGGCAATGAGATCGGCTTGGAGCGTGAGATCTGCCAGAACACGGATCAGAGCTTTGAATGTAACGCTGCTGGTGAATTTGTATTTGTCATTCGCTCCCCAGATTCTCTCCATGACCGTACGCACGGCTTTCAGGTAATCGGCAATAAGTTCAAAAGCACGGTCAGGTTTCCCGCGAAAATCCTTCATAAAGAGCTTCTCGTTCTGGACCACGAGCTTCTTGATCTCATTGAAGAGCTCAGCCTGAAGGATCCACTTTTCCTGACGGCTACGGCCACCGAGCCGGTTGATCTTGTACTGCAAGGGGGAGGAAGGCTCGTCGTAAAGCTTTTTGACGATACTCGCCGCCAGCCTCGTCTCGTCGTCATATGTGCTGATACGGTCGAGGAGATCGACCAGGTGTGAACGATTAATGCGCGTCTGTGTGGAGTTGATGATGACAAACATTTCGGCTGCAAAATCGCCGGTCTTTCCGTCAAAGATAACGCAAGGCACCTCGATTTGGTCGAGCAGGCTGGGATTCTTCAGACCGAAAAAATACAATCCCGCAAGCCGGTGTTGGCCATCGATAATCAGAAACCCGGACTTCGGATCTTCCAAATCGCCGACGGACTGAAAGTTCCCGAGGGGGCGAAATTTCAAAACGTCTTCCGAAAAAAGCAGAACGCTTCCTGGTATTGCCGGCTGTGTTTCTGCGGACTCATAGAAGTTCACGATATCGCGGACTTTTCTACGACTCAGCAGCCGCTGAAATGCCTTCTCGCTGCGTTCGACTTTGCCTATGAACTTCGCAATCGGATCATCGGAATCGGCGTCCGCCTCGATCGTCTCGCCTTCGAAGTAAAACCGGCTCGTGAATCGGACGCGGTTCAGGATGTCCTTGGCCTTGAACGAAACAAAGTAGAAGATGCCGTCCTTCTGACGGATGCGCGTCGCGAGCATGACGAAACCTAACCCGCATGATAGCAAACGCGGGCTTTAGAAGGTGTGAACAAATTGGAGTCAGACCTCTGGTAGACCCTCTAGGAGGCGCCTGAAAAAGCTGTGAACGAATGGGGACAAGGGGTCAGACTTTCTGACGGTATGCCACAGATCCAACAACATACCTTGGGGGTCTGACCCCTTATCCCCATTCGTTCACAGCTTCTAAAGCCGGCCCTACATACTCGATTTAAGCGATCTTTGGGCGAGAGATGCTTTCGCCCGGGTGTGCAGCCATGCCGTCAGATCATCTATGAGCGAGTAAGCGACCGGGCACATCAGGAGCGTCAACAACAGTGCGAGGCTTTGCCCTCCGATGACAGCTACCGCCACTGCACGACGCTCTTCCGCGCCCGGCCCAGTTCCGAGAGCCAGCGGCAGCATACCTCCGACCAACGCCATCGTTGTCATCAGAATTGGCCGAAGGCGATCGCGGTTTCCCTCCAGAATGGCTTCCAGCTTCGGAAGTCCCTCCGCTCGCAATTGGTTCATATGATCGATTTGGAGGATGGCATTCTTCTTCACGACGCCGAATAGCACGAGCATTCCCAACGCGGAATACAAATTGAGACTCTGGCCTGTCGCCCACAGCGAGAACAATGCAAACGGCACCGCCAAAGGAAGTGAAAGCAAGATCGTCAGGGGATGCGTGAGACTTTCGTACAGCGAGGCGAGAATCATATACATGAAGATAACGGACAAGCTGAAAGCGATGAGAAACTCGCCGAAGGTTCGTTCGAGTTCACGGCCACGGCCGGTCACCATAGTGGAATATCCGGCGGGCATATTCAGATCGCGGGCAGCTTCGACGATCGCCTGGTTGCGATCCGCCAATCCATATCCAGGCGCCACCGATGCCTGCAAGGTCACCTGGCGTTGACGGTCGAACCTGTTGATTTGCGATACGCTCTGGGATGAACGCACCGTGACGAGGTTGTCCAGCCGGATAAGCTTCCCCGCCCTGGAAGGTACATATAGCCGGGAAATCGTATCCAGATCGTTCCGGTATCCATCTGCCAGTCTCAACTGAACATCGTAATCTTCATTGATCGATGCATCGTGAAATCGCGAAACCTTCTCGTCGCCGCCGACCATCAATCGCATCGCCGACGCAATACTTTGAATATCGGCATTCAGATCTGCGGCTCGATGACGGTCTACTTCTAAACGCAGCTCGGGACGATTTAGCTGCAGAGAGACTTGCGCATCCAATAGCCCCAACTCAGGACCGCGATCCGCGAGCTTCTGTGCATAATCCACCAGTTTCTCGACTTCCGGACCACGGAACAAAAAGCCGATGTCGGTCCGCCCTCCAGCTCCGCTCAAGTTAATGGTCTGAATGTTGATAACCTGAAACTTCACGTCGCGATACCGCGATAATTGCCGTCGCGCCGCTGTCATCACATCCCGCTGGCTGATGTTGTGGCGAAACGCTTCGGCTGGATGGAGATGAACGATGCCGGCAACTAACCGCTCCCGGGAGAACACACGTTGTTCGTATGGAATCAATTTGACGAATATACGGCCGGAACTGATCGAGCCGTTATAGTCGCCTCCAGAAGTACCAAGCGCCAAGCTCACCCCCGACAGCGAACGAAGTTTCTCTTCGAACGTCCGCATGAGGTCATCCATTGCCGCGAGACTCATACCCTCAGGAGCGTTTACACGAACTTCGAACGCGCCATCGTCTACGTTCGTCGGCAGGTAATCCTGTCGAATGAGGCGGTAGGTCGGAACAGCGAGGGCAATAACGGCAACACCAAATAATGCAACGGCGAAACGATGGCGCATGGAGAATCTCAGCGTCGCCATATATCCGGCATCAATCCAGCGGTAGAAACCTTGTCTCGATTTAGCCTCGTCATAACGGTCCGCCGTACCGGACACGCGCAGCATGCGAGAGCACATCATCGGCGTAAGCGTGAACGAAACCAGCAAGCTCACCATGACTGCCGCCGCAGCCGTAATTCCGAACTGATACAAGAATCTGCCGGCGATGCTGGACATGAAGGAAACCGGAACAAAGATCACAACCAGGCTCAGCGTAGTTGCCAATACGGCGTGGCCGATGTCCGACGTAGCAGCCCGCGCAGCCTCCAAAGGAGGCATTTTCTTTTCCTCGAGAAATCGAAATGTGTTTTCGAGCACGACAAGAGCGTCGTCGATCACGATTCCAACCATCAGCACAAGCGCGAGCATTGTCACGCTATTCAAGGTGAAGTGGAGAGCCCACATTACGCCGAAGGCGGCAATCAGAGACGACGGGATCGCGACGCCTGCGATGATCATCGCGCGCCAGTTGCGCATGAACAGAAACACAACGAGACTCGCCAGGATGCTGCCGACAATGAGATGAAGATTGATCTCATGCAGTGCTGCGTAAATGAAACCGGACTGGTCCTCGATGATCTCGAGCTTCACGTCGGGCGGAAGCTGTGTCTCAATCTTCTTTAACGTCTTCTTGACACCTTCGATAACCTCGACGGTATTAGCGCCTGACTGGCGGCGGATTTCCATCGATACCGTGCGCTTACCATTCAAGCGGGAAGAACTGCGCTGCTCTTTTGTGCCGTCCTCGGCATTGCCGATATCACGGATGCGAACGGGCGCACCATTTATCGTGGTCACTACGAGATCGTTGAAGTCCTCCGCATTTCTCATCCGACCGATCGTTCGTAGATTGGTCTCGCTCAACCCGGACGTGACGTTTCCACCGGGCACGTCTGCATTCTGTCGAACGATTGCATCATGAACGGCGTTGATAGGAAGCTGATAGGCAGCGAGCCGATCGGGATCGACAGATACAGTGATTGCCCGCTCCAATCCGCCATTGATCTTCACCTCCCCGACACCGGTGCTTCGCTCGAGCTGTTCCTTAATGACTTTGTCGGCAATCTCATTCAACTCGCGTAAAGGACGGTCACTCACGAGCGCCAGCGACAACGACGGCGATTGGTCGGCATTGAATTTTGAAATCACCGACGGTTGCGCATCGTCCGGGAGGAGACGCAGCACGGTATTGACACGATCACGAATGTCCTGAGTCGCAGTTTCGATATCACGATTGAGATTGAAGGTGACGATGACGTTCGATGTTCCCTGACCTGCATTGGAGCGGATCTCAGTGATCCCCTCCACGGTATTTACGGCTTCCTCGATAACCTGCGTGATGGAGACTTCAACTTCTTCAGGTGAAGCGCCCGGCAAGTTCGTGCGAATCGAAACGGTCGGCAATTCGACCTCAGGATGCTTATCAATATCGAGTTGGAAGTAGCTTGCAATTCCGATGACGACGAGGGAGAGCACGATCATCGAAGCGAAGACAGGAAGACGGATGCACAATTCAGCGAGTTTTTGCACGGTGGAATTTCCTTAAGCTGGCAGCCTACTTTTTCACGCTTACCTTTTCGCCGTCGGTCATATTGCCGGGATTGATGACCACCTGGTCGCCGATTTTCACGCCATCGAGGATCTCGACGGTTTCCTCCGAACGGCGGCCAACCCTGATGCGCATTTCCGAGGCTTTTCCGTCATCCACGATGAAAACGCGATCGATACCGGCGAACGTTACAACTGAAGCGGCAGGCACCAGGAGGGCGCGATATCCTGCAGCAACAACAATCTCGGCTCGAGAGAAACCGCCTGGACGCAAAATGCCGGAGGTATTCGAAACTTCGGTCTCAACAAGAAGCGTTCGATTGGTTTCATCAAAAGAGGGACTGATTCGAGCAACCCGACCCTCATGAGTACCGGCGGCGCCTTCCACCGTGACACGGACCGGTTGGCCGATTCGGATCATGCGCGCCTCGCGTTCGGGGACAGCCGTTTGCAACCGGAGCGGATGCATCTGCACCACAGTCACAACCGCTGTGCCTGCAGCGAGATACTGTCCAACATTCGCGTTTCGCTGTCGAATCATGCCGCTGATGGGCGCAACCAACACGGTATCCGCGAGTTGCTGCCGCGCCAGCTCCAGCTCCGACCGGCGTTGTGCGAGAAGGGCTTGACGATTGCGTGCCTCTTCAAGCGAGTCCTCGTATTTCGCCTCTGCGACCTTGTATGAGGAGTTTGTTGTATCGAAATCCGCTTTTGGCAACAGTCCTTTATCAAACAGTTGTTTCGCGCGCTCCAGTCGCGATCGCGCCGCATCCATTTCAGCCCGCGCTTGCCTGGCAATAGCCGTATTCTCGATATCCACACTGAGATCGGACTCTTCCGGGGACAAGCCCAACCTCACTCGTGCCTGCTGCAACGCGGCTTCCGCCTGGCGAACACGAAGTTCGAAATCAGTCGTGTCCAGACGGGCGATTGATTGCCCCTTTTGAACGGAGCTGCCGAGATCGACTGGAATCTCCGCTAACCGTCCGGAGACCTTGAACCCGAGGACTACCTCTTGATCAGCGGCCAGCGTACCTGTCACAACAACAAGCTTGATCGACAGGCTTTTCCTCAGCAGAAGCTATCTGGACTTGACGGGTTGGAGCCGTTGAATGATCGGCGCGCGCTTTGCTGTCGCCAGTGGCGGCGGCTTCCGGAGCTGAATTGCACGCGGATAATAGAAGAGAGCTTAAAAGCAGTAGAAATAAAGGTTTCACAAATTTCACAGATGTAGATTCTACAATAGGTTTGTGAGACTTCGACTTGAGCGCATGACGGACCGGCAACTGCTCGACGTCCGATTGTGCGATCTTCCTTTGCGGATTCACGGCACTCGGTTAGAACAACGAATCGAAAGGCTCTATCGCGAGCTGGAAGCACGCTTGCTAAGATTTCGGCCGCATATCTGGCTGGGCGAGGAATGGTTCACACCGGATGGGGTGGGAGGCTTTGCGATTCCGTTCTATCTCGCTC
>DATFXZ010000527.1:0-3768 GCA_035315305.1 Terriglobia bacterium
GAGACCGTCTTCACGATGGGGTCCCCCGGCGACCAGATGATGGCTTTGCTGAGCGGGACCATTCGTATCAGCGTCCCATCCTCGGACGGCAAGGAACTATTTCTTGCCATCATCGAACCCGGCGAAATGTTCGGCGAACTCGCAGTTTTTGATGGCAAAGAACGATCAGCAGATGCAATTGCGGAGAGCATGTGTACGCTCGCGATTTTGGACCGCAATGACATTCTATCATTCTTCGAACGCAATCCTTCCGCTTGGCCTAAGCTTGTAGAGGTGTTGTGCGATCGATTACGGCGCACTGACCAAGTGTTCGCCGAGGTCGCGCTGCTGCAACTCCCTGCCAGGTTGGCTAAGACCTTACTGAGGGCAACAACAAAGACGCCAAAAATCCCATTCAGTCAGCGGGAGTTGGCTAATATGGTGGGGGGCACCCGCGAAAGCGTGAATAAGTGTCTGCGAATTTGGCAGCGCAGCGAAGTTATTCGGATTTTGGAGGGCTTGATTACGATCGTCAATCGATCCGCTCTCGAAAGGATCGCGGAACGCTCCTCTCGCGGTTGATACAGGTCAACATTCAATCGAGATCGTCACTACGAACCGGCCTGGATAGAACGTTTCCGTAGAATCCCCATATCCACCCATGGGCTTCCACTCAGGGCTTTTGCCCATGTTACATGTCCAAACTGGTTGCATTTGGCCATCGAGTGGCCCTGGAAGCCTCCGATAACCGTTTGGCATCGAGTTTTACTTGGTCTGCGAGACGAATACACCGTCCCAGTCGGGGGGCGGCGGCGCATGCCGAAGTCGTTGAACGCGCTCCGTGTACGTATCAATCAGGCCCAACAGTCCAAATTTCTCGCAATGTGGACGGCAGGCAAGTGCCGCTTTCAGAGCACAGTCCCAATCCTGCTTGCGATAGCGAAGGCGGAGCTGCGCCCAATGATCTTGCAAAAGCTCGAACTCGCGACTTTGCGCGACGTCTGCGCGCCCGACGATCGTATAGACGACGTCGGGTTCGGTCTTTCCCTTTACTCGAATCGAATCGATCTCGAGCAACGCAAACTGCCTCGTCACCTGAGCGGCAGTTCTGGACCCAATAATGTTTGATAAGCCGTAATTTCTGGTTTGGCCTTCCAGCCGTGAGGCGAGATTGACGGTGTCTCCCATCACCGTGTACTGAAACCGCAAATCGGAGCCCATGTTCCCGACAGTGCAGCGTCCGGTATTGATGCCAATTCCTATCTTGATAGGCACGAACGGAAGCCCGCTGACAGTCGCCTCCCGCTCCCGGGCTTTGTTGAGCCCATCGACGCGCTCCAGCATGTCCAGTGCGGCATGACACGCATTGGCTTCCTGGTCGAGATCATCGAGCGGCGCGTTCCAAAATGCCATTATTGCGTCCCCGATGTATTTGTCGATGGTGCCGGTTCGCGCAATGATCGCGTTGGTGAGCGGCGTCAGAAACCGATTCATCAGTGTTGTTAGGCCGTGCGGGTTGTCCTTGTAAGTTTCCGAGATCGTGGTGAAATCGCGAACATCGCTGAATAGGACCGTCATAACCCGATCTTCACCGCCAAGGACAAGTTGATTCGGCGAGTTAGCGAGCCGCTCAACCAGCGTTGGTGACAAATACTGCGCGAAGGCTGAACGGATACGCCGGCGATCAAGCTGCTCGCGAAAATAGCCGATCAAAATCAGGCTGACGTACACCAAGGCCATGGCCATCAATGGAAAAGTCGCGTCGAACAGCGTCTGATATCGGCTGAAGGCAATCCATGAACCGGCGATGAATACAATCGCTGCGAAGGTGGCACTCAAGAACAGGGTAAGGGCGGTTGCGAGCGGGGCTAGCAGTGAGAGCGCGGTACAGGCGACTACAGCGCCCAGCATCTCGATGACCACTGCATAACTCGGCGCCGAGAGCAGAGATCCGGTCAGGGCCCCCTCAATTAGTTGGGCATGAACCTCCACGCCCGGCATCGCGGAATCGACGGGGGTGGTCTTCACGTCCAGCAGGCCAATCGCCGAAGTACCCACTAGCACCAGCTTCCCGGCAAACTGGTCGGGCGTGACTGTGCCTTCGATGACGTCTTTTGCCGATACGTATCGGCTGCGCTCATGGCGGCTGAAATGGATCCAAATGCGACCATTTTTGTCGGTGGGCAATTCCAACCCGGGCACGGCGACACTGCGGACACCCGCCTCATCGGTGCGGATCAGTATGGCGCCGGATCCGGTCGCGACACGGAGTAAATCGAAGTCGAGTCCAGGAATGATTCTGTCGTCAACCTTCATGATGATCGGCACGCGACGCACGATACCGTCCCGTTCCGTACCAATGCTGAACAACCCACGTCCGGCGGCCGCCCGTTCCAAGCCGGGCAGATTTCGCAGCAGGTGGGGAAAAGCGACGAGATAGGGCGTCGGGTCGGGGCCAACGATGGCAAAGCCGGTTTCGGGCAGGGCTTCGTTGGATCGCCCTTTCACTGTGTGGGTGCCGGACTGACCAAGGACCACTCTGCCCTGAGCGATGACCTGCGCCAGGATATCGTCATTGCTGGGTAATCGGCTGAGTTGCTCGCGCGTGGCCTCGTCGATACTGTGGAAATGCTTTGCCGCCTCTTTTGGAGATGAGCGATCCGGCTCGGGAAAAATGATGTCGAACCCGATCGCAACACTCTGCAGCTGGTAAAGCTTGGTCAGTAAATCGGCAATCAGGGTCCGCGGCCAGGGCCACTGGCCGTAGGCGCTGATGCTGTCCTCGTCGATATCGACGATGACCACGGGGCGTACCGATGAATCCCGCGGCTTGATATTCTGATAAAGGTCAAAGCCTCTGAGTCTGATTTCCTGCAGCGGAAGCGGATCCCAAATTCGGATTAGAATAAGGGTCGCCGTAAGAACAAGGCCGACGCTTCTCCGGGAGGCGAACGCACTTGCCAACCGCTGCAAAAGGCCTTTCATGGCGACAACGGGCCTGGTTCTGTGGGCGTCATATTGACGCTTGGTGCGCCGCCATCTTGCGGTCCGGTCGAGGCCACTAGCAAATCATTTTTCGCGAAAGGTCCTCATCATCTGATCCCGAAGGGGCTTCAGCAGAAATGAAATGACCGTTCTTTCGCCAGTCTGAATGAAGCACTCGACCGGCATGCCCGGGACGAGCTTCGCCTCGCCCAATCGCGACAGTTCCTCCGGAGGAATCGAGATGCGGATTGTGTAGTAGGTCTGTCCGGTGCGCTGGTCGGAGCTGATGTCGGCAGAGATCCTGCTGACGAAACCATTGATCTCCGGCGTCGTTGCAAGGTTGAAAGCAGAAAACCGCAGTACCGTCTTTTGATGCAATTGCACTTGCTCGATGTCCTGCGGATTGACCTTGGCCTCCACCATCAGACTATCGCCGCCCGGAACGATCAGCATGACTGTCTCGCCAGGGCCGATGACACCGCCGACGGTATGGACGCTGAGCTGGAATACGGTGCCATCCTGCGGGGCGCGGATGTCGACCCGTTGCAGCTGGTCCTCGGCTGCGACTCGTCGCTCGACGAATTCGCCGATTTTGGCGTCGATCTCGCGCATTTCTTTGGCGACTTCGCTGCTGAGATCCTGGTCGATTTGAATGATCTTGAGCTCGATTTCGGTAATCTTGCGCTTGGCTTGAGCCACGGACGCGAGAAGCTGCGCTTGCTCGCCGTCAAGCCTCGTCGCCTCCCGCTCCAATTGCGTGAGGCGATTGATCTGAACCAAGCTCTTCTTATAGAGCTCGCGCAC
>DATFXZ010000528.1:0-7263 GCA_035315305.1 Terriglobia bacterium
CGAAAACATTGTCGGCCCACGATGCGATCTTACGGGCCTGCCGCTCCATCTCGGAAAACTCGTCCGAAAAGACTTCAAATGATATCGGGCGATCTTTGATGCGTTCCAGGACCTCGCTCGCGAACGCCTCGTAGTCTTTTACTCCCGCCGAACGCATCAACGTAGGATTCGTTGTAAAACCGCGAATAAGAGGGTTGGTATGCGCTTCAAACATCTGCGCCTTATTCGCGCCATCGGCAAAAATTTTGATCTTAAGATCTGCGAGACTTCTCACGCTGACTCCGTGACCGGCCGCGCAATCGACTCCCAGTGCGTGGCTGTTCGTTGCAAAGCCGGGTGCGACACAAACAGGTGCCACACAATAGCCTGAAAGGCTTCTGTGTGGGGTGTGACTCGATCCGGATGTACGACCGGAATGAGTACGCAGGCATCGGCGACCTTTGCCGTGTAGCCTCCATCCCGCCCAACAACGCCGACGATGCTGGCCCGGGACGTCTTCGCATAATCAAGCGCGGCCACGATGTTAGGGCTGACGTTCTGCTCGAGACTTCCGCCGCCAACGGAGAATACCAGGACCGCATCGCGAGCACTAAGCCGGCTAACCTGAAGCCAGGAAGCAAACACAGACGACCAACCTTCATCATTGACTCGCGCCGTTAATTCCGAAACATTGTCGGTCGGAGCGTAAGCCTCAATTCCCGCGATCTTTCTGAAATCATTCACCGCGTGCGACGCATTGGCGGCGCTGCCGCCCACGCCTATCACAAATAGCCGGCCGGAACGCTCACGAACGCTGGCCAGCAGGGCGACGGCTTGTTCGATGGACTCGGCGTTCAGCCGGCTCGCCATTACCCCGACCTCCGCAAGAAACGATGCGGAGAAACAAGTCTGCGGATCCGCTCGATTCAACATAGGAGAGAAATTCTATCCCACGGCCTCAAGCGCGGCTTAACAAATTTATTGTTTCGCGCAGGCCTTCAGGTGAGCCGATTTCATAAAAGCGCTCGTGTACCTCGTAAGCTGCAAGCTTACCTGCGCTGAGCAGCGCTTGATACACCTCTGCCAAATCACTCGATTCTCCATCAGGCATTGACGCAAAAGCATTGCGGTGGAACGCGCCTAAACCATAATCGATATACCGCATGGCGGGCGTGCGATTCCTTTTGTCATACTGCAAGATTCGAGTGCCATCGTACTCAACGTTGCTTTTATCGAACAGACCTTCATTTCGGTATATCGTCATCAGTCCGCTAAGCCGGCTCGCGCGGAACGCCATTTCTACCGATCGGTACTTGCACATAAGGTAGGAATCACCGTAGAGCACGAAGAACTGTTCCGGCAAGAACGGTAATGCTTTCTTTATCGCCCCCGCCGTGCCCAACGGCTTAGGACCATCAAATGAGTATTCAAGCGATACGCCGACTTCTGAACCGTCACCAAAGCGCTTCCGGATGTCTTCACCCAAATAGCCCACTGCGAGGACCACGCGCCGGACGCCATGCTTCTTTAGCAGTTGAAGTTGGTGCCAGAGAAACGGCCGGCCGGCGACCTCGATTAAAGCCTTGGGAATATGCTCGGTCAGCGGCCGAAGACGAGTTGCAAATCCGCCTGCAAGAATGACAACAGGCAGGAGGTCGGAAGCATCAGTCGTAGGAAATGATTCGGGAGCCTTCAAATTCAAACCGGAACCTCACTTCCCTCAATCCCTGCTCTCGCATGGCGTGCCGCAGCTGAGTTTTGTCTTCGGCGTAAAACATCAGAAAACCTCCGCCACCCGCACCGATCAGCTTGCCACCGGATGCGCCATTGGAGAGAGCACACTGATACCAGTGATCGATTTTTTCATTACTCATTCCGGGGCTACGGCGTTTCTTATGCTGCCAATGAACGTTCATCAACCGCCCGAATTCGGATACATCTCCGTTCTCGAGCGCCCGCTTCGTAGAAAACGCGAGTTCCTTCATGAAATGAAGATTGTCTGTCATTTCAGGATCCGCTCGGCGGCTTTGGTCGTCCTGATGCTTCAAAATTGCCGATGCCGATCGCGAATATCCGGTGAAAAACAGCAGTAAATTATCTTCCAGGTTAAATAGTGTCTCCTCTGTCACGACGAGAGGGGAAACAATCACCGAACCGTCTTTCTGGAACTCGAAACACGTGATACCGCCGTAGGCGGCGATGTATTGATCCTGTCTCCCCACCGGTTCTCTCAGAATGTCGATCTCGATATGGCAAGCCTGATCAGCTAGTTGATGCGGGTGAACTACATTTTTCCGGTAAGTGTGAAGGGCTTTCAGAAGGGCGGTCGCAAAACTGCCGGAAGAGCCGAGTCCGGTTCCTGCTGGAATATCGGCCATGCTCGTTATTTCCAGATTTCGAGATGGGATGTCCAACAATCGAAGAGCCTCACGAATAATGGGATGACGGATTTCGTCAATGGAAGCGGCCTCTTCCATACTGGAATATTTCAGAAGGAAGCCATCGACGAACCGAGAGTGAATGTTGATGTAAACGTACCTGTCGATGGCGCCGGCGATTAAGAATCCTCCATGCTCGTTCGAGTACGAGGGAAGATCGGTACCTCCGCCCGCCAGTGAAACTCGCAAAGGTGAGCGCGTGATGATCATTTGCGGGTGTCGACCTTATCTTGAAACTTGGTCAGGACGCAAGCCCGCTAAGTAGCTTAAGATGGTCGATTCTTGTGATGCGGCTGAGTACAGTCACAATTTATGGGACCGGTCTGATCGGCGGCTCCCTGGCCTTATCGTTAAAACGTGCATTTCCACGACTCCGAATTGCCGGTGTCGATAAACCGGACGTGCTGGAACGGGCGAAGCGCCTCAACGTCATCGATGTCGTGGGCCCCGAACCGGCGGATCTAGTCATTCTGGCAACTCCGGTCGGAGAAATTCTTAGGATCATCGATCATCAATTCGATTCGAGAGAAACGCTCGTCACGGACGTCGGTAGTACGAAAGTTGCTATTTGCCACAAGGCGGAACGATTGGCCGTTCCGTTTATCGGCGGCCATCCAATGGCGGGCCTCGAGCATTCCGGCCCGGAAGCCGCTAGTGCCGATCTCTTTCAGAACGCGCCATATTTCTTCTGCCCGGTTAAGTCAACACCGGACGGCGCCCTTGAAGCCATGCACGGAATCGCAACAGCTATCGGAGCGTCGCCACACGTTGTTTCGCCGGAGGAACACGATCGTCTGGTAGCTCAAATCAGTCACCTTGCCCAAATCGTTTCCACAGTTCTTGCGGACCAAACCGCGCCGCATAAGGACCTGGCCGGGCCCGGACTACGATCCATGACACGTCTGGCCGGCAGTCCGTTTCATATATGGCGTGATATCTTTAGGACTTCCGGCTTCTTACCTCACGAGCTTCAGTCTTTCATCGAACGACTGCAGCGCATCTTGGATTCAATGGAAGCTGGAAACTTCGACGAAATCGAAGACCTGTTCAAACGCGGAGGATCCGAGTGAATAAAGTGATGCGCGATGCTGCTGCAGCTATCGCGGATGTCCAAGATGGAGCCACGATCATGCTTGGTGGATTCGGGCTCTGTGGCATTCCGGAAAATCTCATCACGGCACTCAGAGATAAAGGAACCAAGAATCTCACCATCATCAGCAACAATGCCGGAGTCGATGGACGCGGCGCCGGTCTCCTTTTAGAAGCACGTCAAATTCGAAGAATTATTGCAACGTACGTCGGAGAGAACAAGCTGCTGGAAGAGCTTGCAATTTCCGGGGACCTCCAGATGGACCTCATTCCGCAAGGCACGTTCTCGGAACGAATGCGTGCCGCAGGCGCGGGCATCGCCGGTTTCTATACCCCGACCGGCTACGGGACACTCGTCGCCGACGGCAAAGAAACGCGCGAGTTCAACGGTCGCATGTATGTGCTCGAACGCGCGCTTACCGCGGACTTCGCGTTCGTCAAAGCGTGGAAAGGCGACAGATGGGGCAACCTCATTTATCGAAAGACCGCGCGCAACTTTAATCCAGTCATGGCAACGGCGGCTCGTGTCACCATTGCGGAGGTGGAACAGCTTGTAGAAGTCGGCGAACTCGAGGCCGATCACATCCACACGCCGGCAATTTACGTTAAACGAATAATGCAGGGTCCGAAGTACGAAAAGCGTATCGAGAGGCGGACTGTGAGGAAGAAAGGATCATGAGCGGATGCGAATGCAAGCGCGCGCGAAGCGCAAGCGCGGTAGCGCGCAGCCTCAAGAATAGCGCGCAGCCATCAAGAATATGACTGAACTACCTAAGCGTGAGATTATCGCACGCCGTATTGCGCGCGAGTTGAAAGACGGGTTCACGGTGAATCTTGGAATCGGGATGCCGACATTATGCGCAAATTACATTCCGAAGGGCATCGAGGTACTGTTGCACTCGGAAAACGGAATGCTCGGCATTGGCCCTTACCCATTCGAAGGTGAGGAAGACCCTGATCTAATTAACGCCGGCAAGGAGACGATTACCGAGCTGCCGGGTGCTGCCTACTTCTCTAGCGCGGACTCCTTTGCAATGATCCGTGGCGGCCACATCGACCTGAGTGTGCTGGGCGCATTGGAAGTGGACGAGCGCGGCAATCTGGCGAATTGGATGATCCCGGGGAAAATGGTCAAAGGCATGGGAGGTGCGATGGACTTGGTCGCCGGCGCGAAGCGTGTAATCGTCGCCATGGAACATGCCACCAGGGATAGGATGCCTAAAATCCTCCACAAGTGTTCGCTTCCGCTAACCGGCGTCGAAGTGGTGGATAACATCGTCACTGAACTCTGCGTCATCGACGTTACGGACAGAGGACTCGTGCTGAAGGAACTCCGCTCCGGCGTAACCGTTGAAGAGGTTCAGCGATTGACAGAGCCCAGACTCATCGTTGAAGGTGAGCCGAAGGCGATGGATTTTTAAGTATGTGGCACCGTGCCTTAATGGTTGAAAACGCAAAGACACCAAGGCACAAAGTCAGTGTGAAGCTCAATTCGATAGTGATCGTTAATCTTCAAGCGCCGCGAGAGCGATTCTTCGGGCGACTGTTGGACATCGCCACGTACGGCGTGACTGTGCGAGGCATTGATCTTAACGCGTTCGAGGACTGGATGGATCACATCACGCATCGTGAAGAGAGCGGCGTGCAACCGACAACGGTTTTCTTTCCGATTCATCGGATCGAAAAAATCATTTTGGATGAAGGGATCGGCGCTCTTCCGTCATTCTCGGACACATTCCTGACGAAAGTCGGTTCAGCCGTCGAGGACCACCTGGAGCAGTAATGAACATTGCAGTGATCGGAACTGGTTATGTTGGACTTGTCGCCGGCAGTTGCTTCGCGGAGAGTGGCAACGATGTCTGGTGCGTCGATAACGATGTGGCAAAAATCGAGAATCTCCAAAAAGGTGTCATACCTATCTATGAGCCGGGACTTCCCGAAATCATCGAAAGAAACGTACGGGAAGAACGGCTGACTTTCACGACGGATTTCGAGGCGGCAGTAAAAAGATCTTTCGTGATCTTTGTAGCCGTCGGCACCCCGCCGCTTCCAAATGGCGCGGCGGATCTACGTGCCGTTTTGGAGGTAGCTTCGGCGATCGGGCGTGCAATGGATCGATACAAGGTGATCGTCGTGAAGTCGACAGTTCCGGTTGGCACCAATGAAAAGATTCGAGAGGTCCTGAAAAGCGCTACGACTCATCCCTTCGATCTTCTTTCAAACCCGGAATTCTTGAAGCAGGGAGCAGCTGTTGAAGACTTCATGAAGCCCGATCGAGTTATCGTGGGCGCAGACGACGTACGCCCGGCCGAAATCCTCCGTGATCTGTACGCGCCGTTCGTTCGTACGGGCAGTCCGGTTTTGATTGTCAATACGCGCACAGCGGAAATGTTGAAATATGCGGCGAACGCATTTCTGGCTGCCCGGATTTCCTTCATGAATGAAATCGCCAATCTGTGCGAACGCGTTGGAGCAAATGTGGACATGATCCGCAAAGGTCTTGCATCGGATTCGCGCATAGGTTCTGCGTTTTTATTTCCGGGAGTCGGCTATGGCGGAAGCTGTTTTCCAAAAGATATTCGGGCGCTCATCGATACCGGCCGGCAGCATCAATACGAAATGAAAATTCTTGAGGCCGTGGACGCCGTGAATCAGGGTCAGGCCGTGCGCTTCGTCGAGAAGGTCCGGAACCACTTCAAAGGAGACCTCCGCGATAAACACCTCGGAATCTGGGGCCTGTCGTTTAAGCCGCGAACGAATGATATGCGGGATGCCCCGGCGATCAAGATTATCGAGAACTTGATAAGTGATGGAGCGACGGTCGTTGCTTACGATCCTGAAGCTCATGACGAGGCTAAGAAGATTTTCGGTGAGCGCATTCAACTGGCGTCGACCAACTACGCATCCGTCGAAGGCGCGGATGCACTATTGATCGTTACCGAATGGCAAGCTTTTCGGAATCCGAACTTTGACCGCATGAAAGCCATAATGCGCCAGCCGGTGATCTTCGACGGCCGCAACATTTACGATCCCGCGCAACTGCGCCAACTTGGGTTTACCTATTACAGCGTGGGTCGCGTCTGATTCCGCGCGGGGTCGGGGGCCTAATTCTGGAACGGTTGCGTAATTACCGAAATTCTTCAAGCCCCTTTAATTGAATTTCGGTAATTACGCAACCGTTCCAGAATTAGGCCCCTCGACCCTCACGGAATTCCGGGGATGTTTGCGCGTAAAGTCTCGGATGTAGTCCATCACACCTAGCGTCGATTCCCAACCCAGTTCCTCCCGAGCTTTGGTGGGATCATTGCCGGACTCTTCGCGGCCGGCATAACCTTCAACGATCCTGATCGGACCACCGAATGCTTCCGCGATCTGCAGGATTGAATAACTCGTCGGCGCTCCTAAGGCGTATCCATCGCCGAGACCGCTTTGACCTGCGAGAATAATCCCGCGGGCGAGATCTTTGACATAGGTGAATGCGCGTTTTTGAGTTCCAGGAGCGACGACTGTCAGCGGTTCGCCCTGCAGGTACTGTTTCTCGAATTTTGCAATTACGGTCGCGTATTTGCCGTCGCCTCGCTCCCGGGGACCAAAGGCGTTATAGAAATAACAAATGGCATAAGGCAGCTTGTACCAACGTCCGTAGTCGTTGATCAGGTCGACGTTCGTCGCCTTCGTAAAAGAATATGGATTCTGATGCCGCCCATCACCTTCGATAGCAAACTTAGTGCTCGACGCGGCATAAACCAACTTGGAA
>DATFXZ010000529.1:0-3815 GCA_035315305.1 Terriglobia bacterium
GAGTTTGTCCAGATCATCGATCTCAGCCGGGAGTTGCTGTGACGCGCGAGCAAATCGACGACATTTTTCACGCATCCCGCGCCGTTCGGCGATCAAGCCGCGCGCTACAGCGAAATTAGAGAAACGGTGCTGTCTATGGCGAATTCGTAATCATGCGGCTGTTGGCGTGTGAAATAACCCACGACAATGTTCACGCCATGCGTAGGAGATAAGGTTTGCACACCGTTCTGATTCAGAATTCTCTTCTGGTGTTTCTCCATCCAACGACGCGTGAGCTCGATGGCGATTGTAGTACGTCTTGAAATTCGACAGTTTCACTTCCAGATCTGCCGCCGTCCAAAACAGAAGCCGGTTGAGGCATTCGCGACGAATCGTACCAATCAATCGCTCAATGAACGGATGCGACAACGGAACATAGGGAACGGTTTTGATTTCCCTCACGCCGAGTACCCTCAGGTTGGCTTGCCCTTGATGAAATCGATATAGCGGATCGTGATCGGAGCTCAGATATTTCGGAACACTCTGGCCTCGAATCGCTTGGTTGAACATGCGGCAAAGCGCAAGACCATCGACGATTCTGGCTTGAATTCCAAATCCGATGATACGGCGTGTGTAGTGATCCATGACCACCAGCGCCCAATACGTCCGCAATGCCACGGATTCGCACCGAAGCAGATCACGCTCCACGGGCTGTCTTTCGTGTGACCCAAGAACGTGAGCCAGGACGGACCATCGTCATCCGGCACCGGTCTGTAATAGAGGGCGAGAATCCGACGAACTACATCCTTACTTATGCCGAAGGTCAAGGTGATCTGCTCGGCGATACGGGGACATCCCCACGTTGGATTGCGCTGCTTCATATCAACAACGGCACGAATAACATCCGGAGTTGGGACCTTTTGGCCCAGGCTTCGCGCGGCACTTTGGCAAAAACAGCAAACGGTATTTGCGCTGAACCAGAGCCCGATGGAAATTCAACACAGTCGATGGTTTGAATGCGATCGCCGACCGCAAGAGCCGCATTCGGCCTGATCCACACCGAAGAATCCAGCGATCAGCCGATCTAGACGCGGAGGTTCGGTGCACGGCGGCGGGAGCGATTCACGATCAAGAGCTGATGTTTAATGAGCACGGACTCGGCAAGGACAGAACGCAGACCGCCGGGGCCGACGACCCGGAAAACTGTGGTGATGAGATGGACGAGGAGAATAATGAGATCGCGCATGTCCGCATCGTAACAAGGCAGAATCATGGCCGATTCTCACCTAATTTAAGAATTCGCCACCCACACGTCGAAATCACACCATCGATTCCTGCCAAGTACAAGCGTCACGCATGGCGCAGGAGCGAAACAGTCGATCGATCAATGGACTCTTGTTGTGCCGTTGCAAGCCGGCAATGATTCGATCAGACATCCCGTTTTCCGTCTTTTCTTAGGAGGGACAATGGTTATTCAGTACGAGTTCCGGTGGCGACGGATTGGACAGTAGTTCGTTCATCTTTTCGACGACTTTGCCCGCGTATGAAATCAAAATGTGCTGATCACTACTTTGACGGCCATTTAATAGCTGGTGCTTGTAGATGCGTCATGGGAAGTGGCGGCCTTGGAAAGGCGGCGTTAAAGACGTGGAGCGTGGATTCAATTTCGAGGACGATATCTTCACGATTGTCACCGGCCGAACTATCGAGATCGGGCAGGCGCTGAAGGCCGAAAGCGGCAGCGAAAAAATCATATGCGCGCGCCCGCTTGGTGAAGCTGTAATCGTGGCCTCCATTGGCGAAATGAAAATTCAAGGCATGATTGTCGGCGCCAAAGAGGCCATAGACCTGTTTGACGTAGGCGTATTCGTCTTGCGGGAAATGGCGCGTCCAATCAGCGCCATCGGAAATGATCAGCAGCGGCCTGGGTGCAATGGAAGCGGCGATCTCCGTGTTGTTGGAGTTGACCTCACCGGCGACAGAATGAACCGGCATGCCGTCCTCGCAATAGTCATCACCGGTAAAGTCCGCCGCAATCATTGATGCGAAAGCGGCGGCGCGGATTCGGGAATCTATGGCTGCGAGGTAGAGCGCCTGTGTCGCGCCCCCGGAAGCGCCAGTCACTCCGATGTGCGAAGTGTCTACGAGCGGCCGACCTGCCGCGTCCGTAAGCGTCTCCAGAAAGTCCACGGCGCGAATACTGTCCCACAGTTGCAGCGCAAGCAGATTGTTCGCACTGCCGTCCTCGAAATGCGTTTTGTCGTCGATTCCAAGAAATCCGTAAGAATCCGGATGGTCAAGCTGCTGGGAATCTCCCCACCCGATCATGTCGTACGTGAAGACGACTGCTCCCATTTCGGCCAAGCGCGCTGAAAGACGCTGACTTTCCGGCAGTGTCCGCGCGTAGCCACCCCACTCACCGAAGTGGCCATGAGGTATGAGAATGGCCGGATACGGTGGAGTCCGATGCAATGGCAAGAACAGGTTTCCCGTCACAAAGAATCCGCGAGTCGCTTCGAACGCGGCGTTTTCGACTGAGTATCCCGTGCGCATCCGCAAACGGGAAACCAGCGGATTCAGAGGAGTCCGTTCTGGCAAAGGTTTAAGACCCGCGCCTCGGAGGATGCTTCGGCGTATCGCAGCTACACGCGCGTTCCAATCCTCAAGAGTCGAAGCGTATGAAAGCACCGCCGCGAGCCTCTTGCTGCCGGTCTTGGAAGAAGTCAAGGGCGCATCATCGGCGAGCTGGGCCCAAGCGTTTGCGGTCGGAGCTGCAGAGGCGGCCGGGTGCGAAAGCCGGAGCAACACATCATTGGAGTCTACGCCGAACTGTGCCCGTTCCGGCGCCTCGCCACAACCCAGCGCACGTACGAAGAGTCTCGCGTGATCGTCACGGGAGAGTCCCGAATCAAGCCAGTCTGTTAAATCGACATCGAGTTGTTGATAACCGGGAGCACTCGGCACGAAACGAGTGATGGGAACCTGAGCTGTACCATGTCCAGTTTGCAAATAGGCCCGTATAGCGTTTACCGGTCTTTCCGGACAAGCCAGCGGGAGCGCCCCAGTAAGCGCAATCGTAGCGGTGACCGTCATTCCAGGAATTGAACGCAGCGGCGTCTCAAAAGTCGTCTCTTGTACCCCTTGAATATCGCTATACGTGACCGTTCCTGCGGGAAGTCCTTCGCCCGTGTCGCCGAGTGTGAAGATCCCGGGAGCCACGGATTCGAGAAAGGCTGGAACCGAGAGGATTTCCGAAATCGCCCCGGTCTTCGTCGAACGCCGCAAACTGAGTCGAGCCCAGGCGTCTATCGGAGTAGCGACTTCCGGCAGTATCAAATCGATATGCTCGTCGTCACCCCGGAGGATCACAGCATCATATTCATGAACCTCGTCTCTGGTGGAGGCCGAATGAACGATCAAAACTGCGTGTGTGACATCCGCCAGCCCGGATCCATAAGCGGTGACCACCGACCCGGCCGCGATGGATGGAACGCGGCTCCCGTAGTTAACGAGGCGTAACTGTTCCGCCTCCGTGGCACTCCGGGTTTGAACGGTAAGGCTGAACATGACAAATATCACTAAAACCCAGAGTACTTTCAGCCTAGGGTAATCGGGCATCACTGGCCCGTTTTCTTCTTATGAAAGAGCCGGCGATCGATATCGGGCCAGAACTCGTCGGCTAAACCGCCGGTCATACCCCATGCGAGACCGACGCCGAAACGGTTCACCGTCAGGCCGAGGCCGCGTTCGGGCCGCGGATAGTATGTGTTGGATAACACCGTACCCACGAGCATTCCCAGAATGTTCGACCAGTTGACCTGCCTCTGGCCTTTGTC
>DATFXZ010000530.1:0-4418 GCA_035315305.1 Terriglobia bacterium
ATAAGGAGCTTCAACGTGCCTCGAGTTAAACGTGGAACCAAACGGCATAATCGCCGTAAAAAACTTCTCAGTCTTGCTAAGGGTTATTACCTCAATAAAAGCAAACTGTATAAATTTGCAAAAGAGTCGGTTGAGAAGGCGCTCACTTACGCCTATCGCGATAGGAAGGTCCGCAAACGCGACTTTCGCCGGCTCTGGATCGTACGCATTGGCGCAGCTGCGCGCACGAACGGGTTGAACTACAACCAATTCATATTTGGATTGAAACAAGCCGGCGTCGACATGGATCGCAAGGTTTTGGCGGATCTGGCCGTCCATGATCCAGCTGCTTTCACGCGGCTGGCTGAGACAGCTAAAGGTGCTATTCCAAAAGCAGGCTAATCTTTTCAGCGGCTAAACATGGGATTTACGGGATGTCTTCTAATGACGGGATTGGCAGGCTTCGGGCCATCGAACAACAGTTCGACACAGAATCGGAGTCGGTTGTCGACCACAAGTCTTTAGAAGACACTCGAGCGCGATACCTTTCTAGAAAATCCGGCCTCCTAACACTCGAATTACAGACTCTCGCGAAACTGCCCAAAGAACAACGTGCGGAATTCGGGCGCGTAGCTAACGAAATCAAACTCAAGATCGAAACGTCTCTGGAAACACTTCAGAGGGCGATAGATCAGCGGGAAACGCAGGCGGCCTTACAGCGAGAAGCGCTGGACGTGACACTGCCGGGCAACCGCCGGCGCATTGGGCATCGCCATCCGTTGACGATCGTTTGGAAGGAAATCGAAGACATCTTCATCTCCATGGGGTACACAGTTGAAGATGGTCCGGAAGTCGAGAGCTCTTACTACAACTTCGAGGCGCTGAACTTTCCCCTTAATCATCCCGCGAGGGAGCCCCGCGACACATTCTACGTTTCCGACGATCTGCTGCTGAGGACGCATACGTCGCCCGTCCAGGTTCGAACGATGGAGAAAATTCAACCACCGGTCCGCATTATTTGTCCTGGGCGTGTGTTTCGGCGTGATGCCTTCGACCCGACGCATTCGCCGATGTTTCATCAAGTGGAATGTCTATTGGTCGATGAAGGCGTGACATTCGCCGATCTCAAAGGAACTTTGGAGAGATTTCATAAACAATTTTTTGGCGAAAAGACGAAGACGCGTCTGCGACCGAGCTTCTTTCCATTCGTTGAACCGGGCGCAGAGGTCGATGTCTCCTGTGTTTTTTGTGACGGATCAGGTTGCCGCGTTTGTAAACGAAGCGGATGGATCGAAGTCATGGGTGCCGGCATGGTCCATCCGAACTTGTATGGGTTTGTTAACTATGACCCAGAAAAATATACGGGCTTCGCCTTCGGAGGCGGAATCGATCGTTACGCACTGTTGAAATACAACATCAATGACCTCCAGTTGTTTTTCCTGAACGACATGAGATTCCTGGAGCAGTTCTGATGAAGGTCAGTTACAACTGGCTCAAAGAATTTGTCGACATTACGGAGACGCCACGGGAACTTGGGACTCGCTTAACGAACCTCGGGCTTGCCGTCGATGCATTGGAGTCTCATGCGGGTGATTGGGTTTTCGATTTGGACGTTGCAACCAACCGGCCGGACTGTCTCAGTCACTTCGGTGTCGCACGGGAAATTGCTGCGGCTTACGGTACGGCGCTCAAGCCACCGCAGTTTGAATTGCATGAGGGCGAAAAACGCGCAAATGCGATTTTCTCGATCTCGATTGTAGATTCGGACCTGTGCGCCCGTTACTGCGGACGCTATGTCGCCGGTGTGAAGATTGGACCGTCGCCTCAATGGTTGAGGGATCGACTTGAAGCGCTTGGCGTTCGTTCCATCAACAATGTTGCGGATGTGACCAACTACGTCATGATGGAACTCGGCCAGCCGTTACACGCTTTTGATGCCGGCCTTCTCGAAGGCCAAACGATTATCGTTCGCCGGGCAGAATTGGATGAAAAGATCATTACACTCGACGGTGTTGAGCGTGAGCTGAATCCCTCCGTACTGGCGATCGCAGACGCACATCGCGCTGTGGCCGTCGCGGGAGTGATGGGTGGAGCGGAGACCGAGATATCAGCATCCACAAAGAATGTCCTTCTTGAAAGCGCAAACTTCGACCCGCTTTCGATTCGAAAGACCTCACGTGCGCTGGGCCTCTCGAGTGAAGCTTCATATCGGTTCGAACGCGGAGCCGATGTTGAGATGGCGCGCTACGCGTGCGATCGCGCGGCTTCGCTGATTCAGGCCGTCGCCGGTGGGACGGTTTACCGTGGAGTTATCGATGTGTATCCAAGGCAGAGGAAGCCGGTAGCGGTAAATTTGAGGCGACATCGGATTGAAGCCTTCCTTGGCGCGGCAGTTCCCGATGCAACGGTCGAACAGATCTTCAGTAGACTGGGCTTCAAGGTGAAGACTACGCATGAAGGCTGGAATGTAGAAATTCCCACTCATCGAATCGATATCACTCGAGAAGAGGATTTGCTCGACGAAGTCGCGCGCCATTACGGTTTTGACAAATTCCCATCAACATTGCCTGAATGGAGCGGGTACGGATCTCCGTTGCCTACGGAGGCCGCCGAGCGGCTCCTTAGAAATCAACTGGCCGCCCTTGGTTACTCGGAGACCATTCCGCTGGTATTCAGTGATGCGTCGAGGGAGCAAAGATTCCGGCCCAACGTACAGCCAGTGCTGCTGCTCAATCCAATGGCCGAGGATGAAGCCATTCTCCGGACATCACAAGTACCCAGTATGTTGCGCACTATCGAATGGAATCTAAATCGTGGCATTCGCCACATGCAGTTATACGAACTCGGAAAAATTTATCGCCATGGCGGCGAAAACCGCTCGTTGATTTTGGCTGCTACGGGCGTCGAGCGAGCCAAGACGGTGCATGAACCGCAACGTGAATTCGATTTTTTCGATCTGAAAGGCGATGTCGAAGCCATCCTGGAGCGGTTTAATATTCAGCTGAAATCGAGTGCGAATTCTGTTCCGGCGTACTACCATCCGGGTCGGTCGTTCCGCAATGGAGACTTTGCCATATTTGGTGAGTTGCATCCGGATTATGCGGAGGAGTACAAATTTAGGAATCGTGTCTACATTGCCGAAATAGACGTGGAAATGGTGTTGGCATCGAACGAACGGCGTATCATCGAAGCCATTCCAAAGTTCCCGTCGATTCGACGTGACTTCTCTTTGCTTCTGAGCAAAAGCACTCGTTACTTGGACGTGGAGCGTGCCGTTCGCAGCGTCGACATTCCGGAGCTTGTCCAAATTGAGCCGTTCGACCGGCTGGAAACTGGACCATTCGCCGATTCGAAATATGCTTTGGCAATTTCAATCACGTATCAGTCTCCTGAGCGGACCCTTACTGACCATGAAATTGATAATTTTGATAAGGCTATCCTGAATTCATTAAGACAGCGCCTCGGCGCTGAGTTAAGGCAATAATATGTTTTCAAGTTCAGATAAATTTGCAGAACTCGAAACCCGCATTCTTCGAACCATTGAACTGGTGAAAACAACACGGCAGGAACGAGACCGTGTGGAAATCGAGCTTAAGGAGGCGCGTGGTACCATTTCCCGCCTCGAAAAAGAAGTCGAACAGTTGAGGAGAGAACGCGACCTGGTAAAGAATAAGGTCGAATCCTTACTCGAAAACCTATCCGAGCTTACTGAGGAAGCCGTTGTCTAAACTGAGACCACGAACGGTTGATGTCGAGATATATGATCAGAAGTACTCGATTGTTCTGAAAAGTTCGCTATCGGAAGCGGAGGTCCGAAGGCTCGCGGAAGAAGTCGACGCGAGAATGCGCGACCTGGCTACGCAGTCGAATACTGCCGATTCTCTTAAGATTGCCGTTCTCACTGCCCTCCACCTGGCGCAGGAGCATCGCGAACTTCAGCGCAGCTGCGAGCAAAAGACCGACGAATGGTCGCGTGCGCTGGAGCAAGTGTTGAAAAAATAAATTCGCTGCCATGCTATGATCGAACGACCCTGCGGAGAGCGTGATGGTGTCGACAAAATTTGAACCAATGCTTATTTGTTAGGGAGTCCGACGGACGCGTGGTGTGCGGGCCTTACCCTTTTCCGGGTCCCGAGGTCCCCTAAAGCGCGGATAGGAAGCCCACCTGTGTGAACAGGTTCAAATAAGTGATGCCACACGCCTGCTGTGGGGTTTTCTTCTTTCTCCATGAAAATTCTCTTTATCGGCGACACGGTCGGGAAGGCCGGCCGCGCCATCGTTCATCAGCACCTCAAGCACCTCAAAGAAGAATTCGCCGTGGACCTGACGATTCTCAATTGCGAGAATGCCGCGGCGGGCTTTGGCATCACGCCCAAAATTGCCGATGAGTTTTTCGACTGGGGAATAGACGTACTTACATCAGGCAATCATGTCTGGGA
>DATFXZ010000531.1:0-2817 GCA_035315305.1 Terriglobia bacterium
AATCAATTGTGCAATCTAGCAAACTACGAATTGGCGCTGAGTCCGGCCCAGCTGAAGAAGCTCTATAAAGATAAGAAGGATTATCAGACCAAAGTCCAGCAGCGGTATGACGAGTTGATGAAACAAGGTTGGGCTCTGCCGGTTTACCGATCTGTGGTACTCGGTGATGCGGCACAGGTGAGCTTTTGAATCGTGAATGAAAGTAATTAATGAACCACAGGGACACAGAGACACAGAGAAAGGCCGCAGCAAGTTATGAAGATCGCAACGTATGTCACACTATTGGTCGCACTCGTACAACAACAAGTCCCATTTCGAAATAACATTCCTGTTGCCCCGACGGGGCTCGCCGATCGTCCCCTGCCGAAATTGCCGATGGAATTCGATACGGCGGAAGGCCAGAGGATTCGGGTCGTTGCCGTTACGAGGGGCCTGACGTATCCCTGGAGTTTGGCGTTTCTTCCGGATGGCGCAATGCTCGTCACCGAGCGGACCGGGAAGCCTCGGATCATCCGTAACGGTGTTCTCGATCCGCAACCGGTTGCCGGCGTACCCGCATCACGATACGCAGGCAAGTCAGGGGATCCTGGCGCCGTCCACGGTTTGATGGACATCGCGCTGCATCCGCATTTTGCCGAAAACCACTTGGTCTACTTCACGTACACGAAGCCGCTCGAAGGCACGCGCTCGGCCAATGCGCTCGCGCGTGGACGCTGGGATGGCAAGGCCCTCACAGAGGTGCGTGACATTTTCGTACCGGAACCGGGACTTGGCGCGTCGCGCATCGCGTTTGGACGCGACGGCACGATCTTCATGACCAACGGTGGTAATGAACCGCAGGATCCGAAGAATCATGGCGGTAAAGTTCTGCGAGTTCGTGACGACGGTAGTGTCCCTCCTGACAACCCATTCGTCGGACGTGAGGGCTACAAGGCCGAGATTTACTCGCTGGGGCATCGCACATCACTCGGCCTCGCGATTCATCCGGGCACCGGTGACGTCTGGCAAAACGAGAACGGACCCAATGGTGGTGATGAGATCAACATCATCAAGCCGGGACGTAACTATGGCTGGCCCGTGGTGAGCTTCGGCCGTACGTACCAGGGACCATGGCAGGCGGAGAGACCCACGCATGAAAAGTTCGAGCAACCTATCGTGTTCTGGATGCCATCCATTGCCGTTTCGGGTATGGCGTTTTACACGGGAAACCGGCTTCCGAAATGGAAAGGCGACGTCTTCGTCGGCAGCATGAGGACCGGCGAAATTCCAGGCACCGGGCATCTCGAGCGAATACTATTCAACGAAAAAATGGAAGAACTCCGGCGCGAGTCATTGCTCGTCGAACTGCATCAGCGAATCCGCGATGTGAGGCAAGGCCCGGACGAGTTGTTGTATGTGTTGACGGATTCGGAGGATGGGGCGGTGTTGAGAATTGAACCCGCGCAGTAGAACCACAGAGACACAAAGACGCAGAGAAAAGCCGCATCACTGTCTTGATGCGGCTTTTCTCTGTGTCTTTGTGTCTCTGTGGTTCAATGCGTCATCGCGTAGACGATGTAGTTGATCCCGAGCTTATAGCCGAGAGCCGTCATAGGAACTGGGTAGTAGGGATCGTCGGCGTGTTCCCAGGAGTCACCCATGTCGCTGTTGAAATTAATCGCCACCATAAGATACCCGCGATCGTTGTAAATACCACGCCAGTGCGGCGGCCCTTCCAACCTGGCGACGATCTGTCCTCCGCGGACACCCAGATGCCGCAAACCAGGAATGGCGGTACGCTCTTTTAAATCGAAGAACACATGCATGAGTGGATCGCTCTCAGGGATCTCGACGATAGGCCGGTCCGGAAACACGCGTCTCATTGAGTACGCAAATATTTGCCAGTCATACTCGCCGTGAAGGTCATCAACAAGCAGGAAGCCTCCACGCAGGCAATACTCTCTCAACCGGGCAGCTTCCTGGCTCGTCGGATTCCATTCTCCACGTCCTGGCTGTTGCATGAACATGAACGGATATTCGTAAATCCGATCATCCATTAGGTCAAGGTGCCGCTCTTCGTCAGATACCTGAATATTCGTACTGCGTCGCAGCGCTGGAAAGAAGTGTTCTTCGGCGAGAGGGTAATCGATTGCCCACCACGGTTGGAAGTAACCATGAGAACCGCCGCCACCAAACGTCCTGTATTTCACGCGCGCTAATTGGAACTCGGCCTCAGGCTGATTGTCTTCTGAGTCCGGTTTTAAACTGCTCGCGTGAGAAGTGAAGAGACCCGCAGCTACAAGTAGAATGAATGCAGCGGCGCTCGAATACATTGTTCTCATATGTCAGTTGGATAGTTTAAACGCTAGCAGTTCGCTTGGATAGTTTTGACCGCCAATGGCGACGACAATGTATTGCTTGCCGTCCAGCGTATATGTCATTGGCGTGCCCGTCTGGCCCCAGGGCATGTAGACAGCACCGACTTCGCTGCCCGACTTTTTATCGTAAGCACGCAGCATTGCCCCTCTTCGACCATCCGATAGCGTGAACGTACCCGGCTCGCCGGCAATGAGCAACGTCTTCGTAACCAGTAGTCCAATTGTGTTGGCTTGACGTCCAGTGCGCGGAATATTCACACGCCTCAGCGCGGGATAATTGCGCACGTTGTCCGGCGTTTCCGCATTCGCGATCTTCCACAGGATCTCGCCCTTGTCCATATCGATGGCGACGATGCTGCCATATGGCGGCTTCAGCAGAGGCAATCCCTGAACCGTCAAGCCGCGGGGCTGACCGTCAGGAATCAGCATTCCTGAGACCCAGGCAAATTCGGTTCTCTTG
>DATFXZ010000532.1:0-9341 GCA_035315305.1 Terriglobia bacterium
ATGATTGGGGTTACGTTTGGTCAACTGTCGTCGGGATTGAAACCTACGCAAAACGACTCGGCGTGCAACTTTTCTGTGTGAACAGAAACTGGCACGTCTTATTTACCGACGCGATGCTATGTACGGAGAATGCAGTTCAGATCGGAAGCCGGTTTATCGTATCGCGGTCACGACCTACCCCAACGAATTTAGCAGATTTGACGCCGGCGCTCGATTATCTCGGTTTGTCTTTCTATCGTCATTTTGACCATCCGTTCATTTCCACCAAGGAGTCGTGGACGGTAGGCTCGAACAAATTCATTTACTCCAACTACCTGCTCGGCAAGGGATGGTCGGGAATAGAGGAAAACTTCGTGTGGTCCATCGGGAAAGATTCTGAACTGTTTCTGCGAATTGACTCACAACAAGTGAATAAAATTCACCTCGATGTTGCAGCGTTTCTCCCCAAACCGGACTCGGTCCAACAAGTTGCCGTAAAAATCAATGATGTTATTGTGGCACACCTCACTTTTAGCGCAGATGCGAATAGGGGATTGCGCACTGTGGACCTCCCGCAAAAAACAAACGAATTTGTGAAGATCAATCTATCGGTAAGCAACCCTACTTCTCCCCAGCAAGCAGGGTTATCCGGTGATCCGAGAGTACTGGGCATCGCCTTGTACGGCATAAGCACAGATTGAACTCTTTACGCCGGAAGCACCGCAGAACAGGAGGAGCGGGCATTGGGCTGCCGTCAAAAATGTGTTAGGCTCTGCATTCTCGTCGACAGAATGAAGCGTATCGCCTCGCGAGTAATTTTTCATGTCCGATAATTCTTCTTCTACAAATGTTGACGTGACCCAGTTGGTCCACAACATTCGCGAACAGATCCGTCGGAGATCCGAGCAATCTAATCAGGGAGCTCAGGTGACAACAGGAACGTCAACAGCTTCTATTCCGGGACAATTAAGAACAAGCCTCCGTTCCATAAGTGATGAAATCGATGCTCTCCGTTTGCAAATCGAAAAAGGTGAGCCCGAAATTCAATCCGGTACACTGCGCGGTCGGATCGGCTACTTAATAAAGCGCCAACTGTACCGCCTGCTCTGGTGGCACAGCTATCAGCTTAAGACTCTGGTTGCTCTTATCGCCCGGCGCAGCCAAGAAGAACTTAAAATTGTTCAAACCCTGTCGCCGCCAAGCGAACAGATCCAGGATCTCAAGCGGCAAGTTCACGAGAACGAAAACCGGTTGCGACAACTCGAATCGGCCCAGTTAAGACTTCAAGCTGCGGAAGTCGAAAGAAATGTGCGAATCAGTGCGGCGCAGGCCGAGGAGGCGTCATTGCGTCACGAACTAAGTGAGGTAAAGAACGCGCTGAATGCGGCACAGGCTCGTTTGCCGGAGAAGGTCCTTACGGATTACGTCGACATCAGACAAAGGATTGAAGAACTCGCTCAACGCCTCGAAGCCGAGACTGCACAGAGAGACCAAATGGCAATTCGTCTCTCCGAACTCGGACTGTTGAGTCATCAAACGAGAGCGAGCCTGAGTATCCAGGACCGGCGCCTTGCTCTCTTTATTCAAGAAGCCCGCAAGCGCCTGCCTCAGCCATTTACTGATGATCAGTTGCAGCAAATCGTTAAACAGCACACTTCTCACCGCTACGATTCGCTTTATGCAGCTTTCGAAGATGTCTTCCGGGGAACGCGCGAAGAGATTAAGGCAAAACAGAGCGTTTATTTGCCTCTTCTGAGGGAGCACGGCATCGGCTCACCAAATATGCCAATTCTGGACTTAGGGTGCGGGCGTGGTGAGTGGCTGGAACTGTTGCGAGAAGCCGGCCTGCAGGCCCATGGGATCGACTGCAATGAAATAGTGATCGAATATTGCAAGTCCGCAGGTTTGGATGTGGTTCACGGTGACGCTCTCTCCTGCCTGCGTACTCTGCCGGATGACTCTGTTGGGGCCTTCACATCGTTTCACATGATTGAGCACCTGCCGTTCGACGTCATACTGACTTTGATCGACGAGGCGCTGCGCGTGCTGAAGACCGGTGGAATTCTCATCCTGGAGACGCCCAATCCCCAGAACATCCTCGTGGGGTCACACACGTTTTACCTCGATCCTACCCATCTGAAACCATTGCCGAGTGCGATGGTTCGGTTTTTTGTCGAGGCACGAGGATTTTGTAACGTCCAGGTACGCGAATTGAATCCCTACCCCGCAAGCGTGCGGTTTGCGGATGACGGTAAGGGTTTGGCGAACCGCCTGAACGATTATCTGTACGGGGCGCAGGACTACGCCGTTATCGGACGGAAGCCCTAGACAATCGGCTCAGGTACGCCTGCCCGTTTGCACCTAGCTGTCGCCGGACGGCCTCGTTGGTGAGAAGAAACTCGAGAGAAGTTCGAGCTTCGGGCGCATCGCGATAAAACATGCCGCAACCGGCGCTCACACAGACCTGCTTCATTGGTTCGTTGTCTTCTGGAATAACCAGCGGAATCCCGTTCCTCATGGCGAAGTGGACCGCTTCCCAAGGCTCGGAGTCGTCCACTACCCAGAGAAGTGTGGCTTCGGTGTACTGATCATCGTCCGCCCATTCACTCATGATGAATCGGCAGTCATCTCGACGCTGATTTTCCTGGAAGTCTTCCATTGCCTGTGCGCAGGCGGGTTGCACGCGAATTCCCGCGCAAATAATGAGTCGGTGGCGAGGCAGTTCATTCATAGATGCTGCAGATCTTGTTGACCTGATGCTCGAACGAATTGTCCTTTATTCTTTGAAACCCGTTCTCACCGAAACGTTCGATGCGCTCCGGGCGAATGACGAACTCTGACATCTTCTCAGCCAGCTCTTCGGCGCATCCGGGGCTAAAGAGGTAGCCATTGTATTCGTTGGTAACAAGTTCAGGAATACCGCCAATCGCTGAGGCGATCACAGGAGTTCGGCTCGCCATAGCTTCTGTTATGGTTACCGGTTGGTTTTCCGGCCAGATAGACGGCAGAATGAGGACATCGGTTTCACGAAAAACTTCTTCAATACGGCTGTTATCCACCATGCCCCAAAATCTCACCGACGGCATTCCCGACTTCTCTACTCGTTGCTGCAGATACGACGTGAGTTCGCCGGTACCCACGAGGTTCACCTCGACACCATCACGAAATTGAATCAGATCCAAGGCATCTAGAATGACGTTGATGCCCTTATGCAACCCGAAACGGCCGATGAAAGTGAATCGAACCTTACCCGAACGTTGTTTCTTGACGATGCTTGAATATTTCGCGACATCGATTCCGTACCAAATCACCTTCATTCTCTCGATTGGTATACCTGCACGGACGTAAGCACCGGCAAGGTACAAACTTGGAGAAATGAATGTGTCCACATCGTTCAGTTGAAGCATCAGGAAATCCCGCCTCATTCGAATCGGAATGTTTCTCCCGGCTCCGTCACTTATGAATGGCAGACACTCGACGCACCGACTGTAGTCTTCACAGATTTCATTGTTCTTCTTTATGAGCGTGTTTTTATAGCAGAAGCCCCAGTGATCATGCAGCGTCAGAACCGTTTTGATACCTTTGCGCTTCGCCGCGTGAATGATGCCCGCCGACAGGCCGATGATGTTGTGCATGTGGACCACGTCCGGTGAAAACGCGTCGAGTAAGGTGTTGAAATGCGCGTCAATCGCGGGATGTGAGAAATTGACGAAATCCGATGAATAGTCTTGCGGCTGAAGACAGACTCGGAAAACGGGCAGCCCATCGTAATAGTCTTGCCGCATGGAATGCCTTGCACTCCCGTCGGTGCTGTCGCCGGCGAAGACAATCACGTTGTACCCGCGCTGTTTGAGGAGTCTCCCCTGATAATGTGCGATTAATTCGGCTCCTCCGATGAAGTTGGGAGGATAAACGTTCGCACAGATGAGAATCGTTTTTGCCACGTCCGCCCGATATCACGCAGTGGCTACGCCAGCGCGCTGCTCGTTTAACATCCGAAACATCTGCTCCGCGGTGCGGCCGACCTGTAGCTCGCCGCGGCGGGGCTCCGGTAGAAAATAGGCTGCAGCGAGCCCGCCCCAAAGTTCTCCATGAAAAGGTCCCGGATACTCTACAACTCTGCCGGGAACGAAATCGATATCGACCCAATGGCAAAACGGAGATCTTTGCCAATCGGCCTCTAACATTCCTCGCCTGCATTCCGGGTTAAAACTATCATGCAAAACGACAAACAGCGGCTTCTTTGGAACGTAGTCCAGCAAGCAGTTGAGATCTCCAAGTACGCCGGCCGCAGAATGATCGCCGTCAATCAGCAGAAATTCAACCGGGATATTCGCTTTATCCAGCTCGTTGAATAAATGAGGAAGGATTAAAGTCGAACGGCCAGTCAGGAAGCTGACGTTGGGGAAGCTGAATCGTGAAGAGATCGTCTCGTCGATATCGATCGAGAACACCATCTTCGAGTATTGAGAAATAAGTGAAAGGCTGCCGCCGCAGTACGTGCCAACCTCTATACTGCAAAACGGCTTGTGCCGGGCTATCAGGCCAGTCAGAGCCATTCGCTCAGAGTCACTCATTTGCCAGTTTTCACGTAAGCAGTCCGGATAAAGTGCGCTTTGCCAATCCATCGATCTCGTACCATTCCTCGAGGTAGAAATAGTTTCGGTTAGTTCGAGCACGTAATCATTCCAGGTCTTTAGCGGACGTGCAATGGCCTGGCTCGCCAGCTTTAACCGCAGATCTTCATTACTCGCCAGCGTGTAGATAGTTTCTGCCAACCGAATCGGGTCCGTAACATCGGTCGTCAGACATCCACCGTCTTGTGCCAGTTCGCCCATGACGCCCTGGTTGTAGCAAATGCATGGACACCCGTGCCAGATACTCTCCAAGACAGGCAGACCGAAGCCTTCGATGACCGATGGATAAACGGTGAAGGCGGATTCCTGATAAAGGCGATCGAGCGTTGCGTCGTCCACAACTCCAAGCCATTTGATCCGGGAATCCTTGGCCGAAATGCTCTCGATCCAATCGGCGATCTCGAATGCTCCAGCATACCGGTTACCTACTAGTGTCAAAGACCATTCGAGTTCAGGATATTTATCGGCGATCCATAAGCAAGCCTGGATCAAGTTTCGATGATTCTTCCGTGGCTCTAAAGTCGAAACGCACAGAATGCGTATTTCAGACTGTTTCGACTCTTGCAGCATTGAGGTTCTTCTCGTCCCGCCGAATTCACCAGGAAGAAGATCTGCTATAACCCGGCAAGAAGTCGTAACACCTGAATCGTGCCAGAAATCTTCCAGGCACCTGGCTGAAAAGTCGGAAATCGGAATTATCACATCGCACTCAGCAAGGCCCTGCATGTAGCGGCCGTGATTCTCGCGTATCTCCTCGTTGCAGAGATCGGGTCGGGAGACGGGAATAGAATCATAAAAAATGGCCGCGATCATCAGATTCCGATCACGTGCAAAGCGCTGAATAGATCGGAGAGAGCTTGCCGCTTTGACTTCTGCAAGAAGGAGCCAGCGTTCCAATTCGTCGTACCGGCTCATGATGTCGTCTATTGACGTCCGTTCGCCGAGGCTTCTGGACACGCGGCTGTTGCCTTTTGGAAGCGGGCCGTTGAATCGGCTCAGCATCTCGTATTCATCGTGGGTCGGCAGGACGTAGCGGCCCGTGCTCTGGTCCCAGATCACAAAGATCGGGTCTGCCCCGTGCTCTTGCAGCTCGCGACTTAACCGGCGCGTTACACGGATAACGCCGGAGTTAGCCGGGTCTATCGTCGAGTTCGAAACATCAATTACTAAGACAGGTGGGAGCCGCTTCGCCCGGGCGTTGTGTCTGCCGGCTAATTCGTTCAGAGCGTCATTGTATTCACGGATCGCTCGGTCCCATCGGAAGTAACTACGGAATTTCCCCAACGCGTTTGATATCGTTGCGGAATCAGGACCTCGGCCGTCCAATAATTCCTGCGCCTTGGTTGACATCTCGTGGATATCCCGGCACAGATACCAAGGATGCGCTACCACTTCGGAATGAGCGCCTAAATTGAAAACGAGCGCCGGTCGTCCAAGCCACTGCATTTCAGCTAGAGGAAGATTAAAACCTTCCCATAGGGAAAAAGACATTCCAAGATCGGCCGCCTTCATGATCTCGACGAGTTCCGGATCGTCTGGGAAACCAATGGGCAAAATCGCATGCTTCAGATTGGCAGGGACGTCAACATCATGGGCCTCAGCCAGCACCAGCAAAGTACAACCTGGAGAGGCCGCATTTAACGTCTCCATCATCTCCAGTGCCGCCTGGGAGTTCTTGTAACAACCCGGCTCCCACCTCCCGAGACACAGAAGCACTTTCCTGCCTTGCTGTTTCAAAGAACGCACGAGCTGGAGCGATGACCTCGGTGGAGATTGCTGCCTGAGGCGGTCGGCGGGCCACACTCGCATCTCCATGTGATCCGCACCATTGAGGATTGAGCGGACGGCAACCCCACCAGATTCCGGCCGGCTCTGGGAATCGACGATAAAGCGGCTGACTCCGATAATTAAATCGGCAAACCCGAGATGTTGTCTGCGGAGCGCGCGCAGTTTCTCGAGCGTAATCTTTGTTGCTTCCGGGTAACCATCCGTTGGAACGACGCCCTGATCGAGAAAAACGACATTCGGGCATACTTCCTTAAAGAACGCGAGGGCCGAAACAAAAGGCCACCCGCCGACGATGATCACATCCGGTGTATTTCCAGGCAGGAACAAGCGAGTCCAGTTGTTCCGCAGCCAATCGCTCGTGTATTCATTGAGGTCCAGATAAGCGGCGTGTTCGACCGGACAATCAATTACTTGGGAAGCGAACGACTGTACGATCTCCGGATCGTATCGATTCGCCATCATCGTGACGGTATGGCCCAATTCCTTTAGGCCTTTGCCCAGCAAAATTAAGACACGGTCGGCGCCGAACCGAAAAAGAAACCGCTCGTTACAGATCAGAATCTTCATTTATGACTTGCTGCCAATGGAGTCCCACTGCCTCGTATCCTGCGCATCGATCGATCGAGGTGTGCTAAGTTTACGCTTTAATCCCACCGGGGCAAAGTAGGCACGATTCGAACATGATTTCGGCAGACGACGTAATAATGGCGTATCGGCTCATTCTGGGGCGAGAACCCGAAAATGCCGATGCAGTTGCAACGTGGGCGGCTTGCGCCCCGGACTTGATGTCCTTACGCGAGCAATTCTTAACTTCCGAAGAATTTTTAAGCAGCCGCGTTGTACGACTACCGGTTTCATTGGATTGGGGCGCCGAGTCGCGCATTGACGTAAATGTAGATGCCCGACTACTAGCACGAATGCTCGACCGCGTTGCGAAGACGTGGCAGGCACTGGGCTACACGCAACCATTTTGGTCTGTGCTGAGTGCGGACGAATACAAGATGGACAGGTTCGGCGAGAATGCCGATACGTATTGGAAATCCGGAAAAGGTGACGTTGATCGCCTCAACGCTTGGCTGAAACGCAATGGGATAGCCGCCGTCAGCGGAAATCACTCTTGTTGCGAGTACGGTTGCGGAACCGGTCGAGTTACTCGTTGGCTTGCGGATCAGTTCTCACGCGTCATCGCTTTTGATATCTCCCAGCCGCACATTGAACTGGCCCAGAGCCATATGAAACGCGCCGGCAAATCGAATGTATCGTTCCGTCATGTTGATTCGCTGGTATCGCTTAATCAGAAGATGGAGGCTGTTGATGTCTTCTTTAGCTTTCTCGTCCTCCAGCATAATCCTCCACCTATCATTGCTCTCATTCTCGATACTGTCCTGCAGTGCCTGAAACCCGGAGGGGTTGCCTTTTTTCAGGTCCCTACGTACTCGCCGAAGTACTCCTTTATCGCAGAGGACTATCTTCAACGGCCATCTCAGAGCGCATTTGAAATGCATATTCTGCCGCAAAGATACGTTCAGGCGATCGCCAGCCGGCAAAATTGCGAAACGATCGAAGTTCAACCGGATCCCTACGTTGGGTTCCCTGATTGGATCTCGAACACTTTTCTCCTACGCAAGAAATAATGGTCGGCGCGGCAGCGCGTTTGTTGTACTCTGCGGCGCATGACTAAGAGAGCGTTGATAACCGGGATCACGGGACAAGATGGAAGCTACCTGGCGGAGCACTTACTGAATGCGGGCTATGAAGTTCATGGAACAGTGCGACGAGTCGCGCTGGAAGAGCCTGAACACCGGCTCGCAAGAATTCGTCACATTGTGAATCGGGTCACGCTTCATGCGGCCAATCTTGATAGCTATCCCAGCATCTTTCAGGTCATCAGCCGGCACAAGTTTGACGAATGCTACCATCTAGCGGCCCAAAGCTTTGTCGCCGAAAGTTTCTCCGACGGCTTCAGCACAATGAATACGAACATCAACGGAACACACTATGTGCTGGCCGCGCTTAAGGAGTTGAGTCCGAAATGCAAATTCTACTTTGCGGGCTCGAGTGAGATGTTCGGCATAGTGCAGGAGGTGCCGCAGACCGAAAAAACACCTTTTCGACCGCGTAGTCCTTATGGCATCAGCAAGGTTGCCGGATTTCATTTATCTGTAAACTACCGCGAAGCATACGGCATGTTTTGCTGCAACGGCATCTTGTTTAATCACGAGGGACCTCGTCGAGGATTCGAATTTGTGACGCGGAAGGTCAGCAGCTCCGTTGCGAAGATTAAGCTTGGCCTCGAGAAAGAAGTTCATCTCGGTAACTTGGATGCGAGACGTGACTGGGGCCATGCCGCCGACTACGTGGAAGCCATCCATATGATGTTGCAGCAGCCCGAACCGGGAGATTACGTGATTGCAACTGGAGAAACGCACAGCGTGCGAGAGTTGTGTGAGGTTGCATTTTCGCATGTCGGATTGGATTACGAGAAGTACGTGAAGGTGGATCCTATCTTCTATCGACCAGCGGAGATCGATCTTCTATTAGGGGACGCCACCAAAGCTGCTCGCGCTCTCGGGTGGCAACCGCGGCGGTTGTTTGTCGATCTCGTCAGGGAAATGGTCGATGCCGATCTGGCCGCGATCGAGCGAACAAAACCCCTCGTGGCGCGAATGGGCTAGCAGCCCGTGGCAGAAGTGGGTCAGACACCTGTGCACCCATTTTCGCAATTCGGGGTCAGACCCAAGGAACTGGTAAAGCAAGGGTCTGACCCCACGGAAAATGGGTGCACAGGTGTCTGACCCAGAATCATCATCCTTCTGCCACGGGCTAGGAGATTGAAGATTGGAATCCTAAGGCGTTCACGAGCGTCCTGGCCGTCGTGTCCCAATTTACGTTACGAACGTGAAGCCACCCGTTCTCGCCAAGTTTCCGCGCGATTGC
>DATFXZ010000533.1:0-2968 GCA_035315305.1 Terriglobia bacterium
TGGAATGTTTTGGGCGCCCTACAACTACCCGATTCCGAACACATCCAACAACAATTACGGACAGGTGGGCTACACGCAGAACACCGTAATTCCGCAGACCTCGCCAATTCCAAGTGTGACGGTCGATAACCCATTCCCGAGTGGCGTCGTCCGTCCAACCGGCAACAGCCTGGGTGCCCTGAGCGGCGTTGGCACAACAATCAGTTTCGTGGATCAAAATCGAAAGGGTCCACGAGTACAGCAGTACTCGGTTGATGTCCAGCAACAACTTCCAGACAATATGGCCATCAGCATTGGCTACGTTGGAGCAAGAAGCGATCATCTCGGACTCGGTGGATCCGCTGACACTCCGGTAAATGTCAACCAGGTCGACCCGAAATATCTGTCCCTGGGTTCGGCGCTGTCGCAACTCGTAGCCAATCCATTCTTCGGAAGGCCAGAGCTGGCAGGCAGTAGCCTTGGTTCGAGCGCCACAATCGCCCGTGCTCAGCTCCTCCGGCCATATCCACAATTTCTGAACATCAATGCGCGTCAAGTAACTGCGGGTGTCAGCCGGTATAACGCAGCGGTGATCGAGTGGACGAAACGCCTGACACATGGTTGGGGCGGACGGGTTAGCTACACCTACAGCGTCTTGAAGGACAATCAGGTGGGCGAAACGAACTTCTACTCCTTCGTCTCCCCGGGCCTTCCATTGAATAATTACAACTACATTGCTTCAATGCCTCGCTGTGCGGCGAGTGCTCAGTTCACGAGCGCCTGCTACGATCCTTATGCCGAGTACGGTTATGGCATGCTCGATGTCCCACATCGCGTGATCCTTGCTCCGATTGTCGAGCTTCCGTTCGGCCAAAATAGGAAATGGTTGAACGCCAGTAAGGTCGCCGATTGGGTGATCGGCGGCTGGTCCATCTCGGCGATTGCGAATTTCCAGAGCGGGTTTCCCATGAATGTTCAGCAAAGCGATAACACCGGGTTGCTCGGCGGCACGCAGCGTCCTAATCTTTCGGGGCAAACTCTGGGAACACCTGGTGAATATGAAGATCGGCTGGCCTCTGCGGACCATCGTACGGCAGCGTGGATCAGCGGCGCCGGCTTCAGCCCTGCGCCGCCGAACACTTTCGGGACAACGCCTCGCACCATCACTTCCGTCCGCACGCCGCCACAAAAGAATGTCGATGCAGCGATTATGAAAAATTTCAGAGTGGGCGAGGGCAAAACGGCTCTGGTGAAAGTCGAAATGCTGAACTTGTTTAATCGCGTCAATGTGCAAGCCGGCTTGAATGCAAACACGTTTGGTAATCCAAACTTCGGTCAGATCACGAATCAGGCCGGGTTTATGCGCATCACTCAAGTCATGTTCCGGTATTCGTTCTAGGTAGGAAGAACGCCTAACGCGATTCGTAGAATTCGCTGATCATTGCGCCATTTTCACGTAAAACGCGGTGTCTTTTCCGTAGACGAGATCATCCTCAAGACGTCCGTTGTGCATATACTTTGGGACGTCTGCAAGGAACGTGTCGTTTATGCGCTTGCCCCTGTATCCCGTCCTTTCGACTTTCATTTGCTGATCGCCGGCAATCATGGAAAAAACGAGTACTCGCGTATTTCCGACGTTGATGCCTTTTGGTGTTTCGGAGAAATGAGTCGTGAATATAAACAGTCGCCAGTTGCTGTCCCACAATGCCTCGGTGTTGATCTTCCGTGTAAAACTCGGAATGTCGCCTAAACTGCGATCTACGACCGTCACAACCGAACCGTCTAGTCTGTAGTGAAGGGGAGTTTCCGAGACGGGTTCAGGAACGCCGAAAAGACTGCCGTCACCGGTGTCAATCGTCACATCGTCATCTGTCTGACGAATTGTAAATTTGACGGGGCGGCGCTGTAACCATATCACCGGCTCAGGACCGCTGCGCGCAACATCCAACACCCACTTCCCGGAGAAGTCCGGCTTGCCTTGCTGAGCAGCGGCGATCAAGCCGGAGAGAACGACAAAGATCGCACATGTCGTCAATTTCGTCGCAGTTACCATCTGTCAAGCAATGCCACTTAGGCTATCAAGGTTTCGAACTCTGATCTCTCAGACTCGGCGCCGACTCAGGCCTCTTTTCATCTGGATACCAGTATTGCAGGTGACACTTTTCGCAAGCCTCATCAATACGATTACCGACATCTAATAGCTTCTCGCTATCCTTTGCTTCGATCGCTTTGAGGGCTTCCATAGTTGCATCGTGCAAACCATGGGCGTATTTGATCCATGCAGGACGGTCCTTGTTGATCAGCTCCTCGATCTTTTCCGGTTCCAGTTCAATGCCCGGGTTTTCCGATTTCTCGTGGGGTTTTGCAACCTGACGGCCAGGTATCTGCAACAGATTCGTCGCCTCAACGAGCATAATTGCGCGGCGACGGACTTCTTTCCACTCTTCATCGGTATGCGGAGCCCTGTCTTCGACTCCTTTCGCGCTTATGATCGTCGCAACAGATTCCCAAATGAAGTCAGCGCCCGGATCGACCATCGAATCCATGATGTCCTTGATAGTCGCCGTCGTCCTGTACTCCGTCAGCGGCTGCTGATCTTGGGACTGCTGCGTGCAGGAAGTGCAGAAAAGTAACAAGAGATTTGCAAAAGTTACGATAAAGGTTTTCATTCAAAACTCCCCAGTCAATATCGAGTGGCGTGTGCGGATTATAGCTCATGCCATTCCTTGCGATTGTTGACGAGGTGCAATATTAATGACCAATGATTAGTTTCATCATTCCAGTATTGTTCTTTGCGACCGGTACATTGGCGCCTCCTCAAATGAAGGTTGTCGATGCATACAAAGCCCGCGAAATCAGGAAGTCCGACGTTTGGATAAACAGCGCGCCGCTCACATTGAAATCCCTCCGAGGCAAAGTTGTTGTCATCGACTTCTGGGCCTTCGACTGCGAACCATGTATCGAGGCGATGCCTCACATACAGAAGCTC
>DATFXZ010000534.1:0-4814 GCA_035315305.1 Terriglobia bacterium
GTGTCTTTCATTACGCCGGTCACTCGGCAACCGATGCCATCGATCCTTTGCGCTCTTCGATTTTGCTCGATGGAAACCGATCCGGGCCAAACAGCGTGACGGCGGTCGATATTTCGCAGCAACGCCTGCTCGATAACGCCGTCGTGATTCTCTCGTCATGCGATTCCTCCGTCGGCAACTCCCGCGATGGAGTCGGCGTCCGGGGTTTGACCTCGGCATTCTTGATTGGCGGTGCAGGATCCGTTGTCGGCTCGCTATGGCCGGTCGAAGTTTCGGGGACCGCTGACCTGATGATCCGTTTCCATCGAGCGTTCGCAAAATCCCGTATGCCGATAGCAAAAGCCCTGCGCGAAGCTCAACTCACGTTTCTGGAGGCATTCCCCGAACGATCGCATCCTTATTACTGGTCCGGCTTCGTCGTGACAGGGAATCTGAGCGCGCTTCGCTAATCCACGGCCTCGCATTGCAACCCGGCGTCCTCATGCTACGATCCGCAGGCTATGAAGGCTGACGGCGTTTGGGCAAACATCTTTCGGTTCGTCACACGTGAGGAATCGTTGTCGGAAATGCTCCGAAACATCCCACTGTTTCAAAATCTCACACCGAAAGAATTGAGAATTTTGGAGCGTGTCGTCCACATCCGAACGTTCGAGGCGCGACAGTCGGTGTTCCTCGAAACCGACCCGGGGGCGGGCGTCTACGTTATCCGGTCCGGCCGCGTGGACATTGTGCTCAACCACCAAACGGAGCATCCCTTGACGCTTGCCGAGCTGGAGCCCGGTGACTTCTTCGGCGAGATGGCACTGCTCGGCTACACGTCGAGATCCGCAACGGCTGTTGTTCGCGAACGCTCGGAACTTATCGGATTCTTTCATCCTGACCTGATCGAAATCCTCAATGTCCATCCTTCGATGGGCGCCAAAATCAGTCTTGGACTCGCCAAGACCTTAGCCGAGCGGCTCCGTTACACGAACACACAACTGCGCTCGATGTGGGAGATTCACAGCGATCAGCCAAGCGAGTTCGACAAGCGCGACGGCGCGCAGGCTCAAGACGCGGAGCGCAAGCGCGACAGCGCGCAGCCTCAAGAGACACCGCAGCCAGCCAGAATATGAAGAATTTGTTCGGCGAGACTACTATTCGAGTTCTCGCCTTCGGCGCTCTGCTCCTTGCTCTTATTCTTGTTGTTGTTGCTCTTCGAATCCTGCTGGTACCCTTCGTCGCGGCCTTGTTTGTCGTCTATCTCTTTGATCCTGCCATTCTCTTCTTAGAACGGCACGGCATCACACCCAGCGTCGGTTTTCTTGTGTTGCTCGCTTTCAGCCTGATCGCCCTGGGCGTCATTCTGACCGTCATGCCCGGACTACCGTTCGAATCCCTCAGCGGTTCCAGTGAAACGTTCACTGAGCGGTTTATAAATCAGTTGGACGGCCTGGAGCGGTGGGCAAACGCGAAGTTCCCTATGTTCGGATCCATCAGGATCGTTGCCGAGATCGATGCCAAAGCTGCTGCTGTCGCAACTCGTTTTTTTGAACAGCTACCGGAATGGATCACAACATTTGTGGTGAATTTGGTGCTTGTTCCGTTCATTGCTTATTTCATTACCCGCGACGGGAAGACGCTGAAGCGGCGGCTCGTGGAATTGGTGCCGAACCGGTATTTTGAAGTTTCCCTTGTGATGCTCAATCGGGTCGACCAGCAGATTGGTGGATATTTCCGTGGGCGGCTAGTGGAATGCATTTTGGTCGGCGTTATCCAGGCAGTGTTTATGGGAATCGCCGCTTTGTTTGTCCACCAGCGATATATTCTGCTCATTGCCGCGGTCTGCGGAATTACAAGCATGATTCCCTACCTCGGCCCAGTTTTAGGGACGTTGTTTGGCGCTGCTGTTTATCTCGCCATCGGTTTGCCGGTGTCGTCGATTTATGCACTGCTTGCGGCGGCAGCCGGAGCACATATCATCGATAACGCACTAATCGCACCAGCGATCTTGTCTCACAACGTCGATCTCCATCCGCTAACTGTGGCGCTGGTCTTGGTCATCGGCGGTGAGGTCTTGGGCGCTCTCGGCCTTCTGATTGCGGTTCCCGTCGCCGCCAGCATCAAGGTCGTTGTGCAGGAGTTCCTTCCCACAACCCGGTACTCATGTAGCGTTCCCCGATATCGTTAAGGAGCGTCACAATCACCCCCTTGCCGATCCGCTTCGCAGTTTCATATACGCCATGCAGATAGGCTCCTGAGGATTGCCCCGCAAAGATGCCATAACGAGCCAGGATCGCGCACATGAGTGCTGCTTGGGAACTGGAGACATGTACTCGGTGATCGACCACGGTTTTATCAAGGATCTTCGGGATGATATCGTCCGGATTCTCGAGCGGCTTGAGACCTTCGATGCCGGGAAAATCCTCAGGCACGATCTGGACGATCTCAACTCCCGGGACTTCCTTTTTCAGCCGCCGTCCGGCACCCGTGATGGTGCCACCCGTTCCGATGCCCGCTACGAAATGAGTCAGCTTGCCATCGGTTTGGGCGAGAATCTCCGGAGCGGTCGTCTCGAAGTGGGAAAGCCAATTGTTATCGTTGGCATATTGGTCGCAATGGAAGTACTTACCGGGCTCGCGCTCCGCAATGCGATGTCCCTCCCGAAGCGCCTCGTCATATCCCTCTAATGGGTCAGTCTGAATGAGCTTTGCACCGTGGGCTTGAATTCTCATCTTCCGTTCCCTGCTGGCGTTACCGGGAACAACAATAGTGATCGGCAGATTCATCATCGCGCCGAGCATTGCGTATGCAATGCCTGCATTGCCGGAACTGGAATCCAACACTACTTGCCCTCTTCCGATTTTTCCTTCGATGAGTGCCTCGAGCAGCATGCGCCGCACCGGCCGATCCTTCAGACTTCCGCCGGGATTGGTGTACTCTGCCTTGGCGTAGACCTGGACTTCCGGAAACTCTTCCTTAAAGCACAGGATCTCAACCATGCGCGTATTTCCGATGAGATTGAGTGCCGGATAGCGTTTATGAAATTCGAGATATCGCTCTTCTATAGCTATCGTGGCAAATGGATTCATAAGGCTCTGTTGTACCACAAACCGTTATATGCTGTGGCATGCCTGACCATCTTCAAGAACCGTTCGCGTTTGTAATCTTCGGTGCATCCGGCGATCTCAGCCGCCGAAAGTTGATTCCAGCAATTCACCACTTAGCCGATCTCGGGTACATGCCCGAGAAATATGCCGTGATTGGAACGTCGCGCAGTCCCATGACGGACGATGCATTTCGGAACGTGGTACGACAGGCTATTGAAGAACACGAGAGGGAGGAAAACACCAAGTCCCCACCCGATATCGACCGTTTGCTCCCGTTTGTTCATTACCAGCCGGGCGACACGACGAAGGTCGAAAGTTTCAGCGCTCTCAAGACGAAGCTTGATCAGCTCGACAAACAGTTGGGATTGCGAGGCAATCGGTTGTTTTATCTGGCGGTGTCGCCCGAATTAGCTCCCGCTATTGTTGAAAACCTTCATGAATCGCGAATGTTGCGCCACGATAACAGGCATTCCTGGATTCGCGTCGTCTTCGAGAAACCGTTTGGACACGACTTGACGAGCGCGCGTCAGTTGAACACCGCCATCAAACGGATTCTGCACGAAAACCAGATTTTCCGCATCGATCATTACCTCGGCAAAGAGACAGTTCAAAATATTCTGACATTTCGATTCGGCAATTCGATTTTCGAGCCGATCTTCAACCGCACACATGTTCACAACATTCGTATCACAGTAGCTGAGACCATTGGCATGGAAGGAAAACGCGGCGCATATTACGACACGGCCGGAGCGCTGCGTGACATCGTTCAGAACCATGCGTTGCAGTTGCTCTGTCTCACCACGATGGAGCCGCCCGCTTCTTTTGAATCGGAAGCCATCCGAGATGAAAAGGTGAAAGTGCTTCGTTCGCTGCCGGTGATGAGCCGCAATGAAGTGGAACACTCGACGGTTCGCGGACAATATCGCGGCTATCGCGCTGAGGAAGGAGTCCGTCCGGATTCGAAAACCGAGACCTATGTCGCATTGCGCACAAACATCGACAACTGGCGCTGGTCCGGCGTTCCGATCATCCTTGAAACGGGCAAGCAGTTGGCGGACCACTTAACTGAAATTCACATCGAATTCAGCCAACCGCCTCTTTGCCTCTTCCGTCAATTCGCAGAATGTCCGCCGAATCCAAACATGCTGATCATGCGAATTCAACCCAATGAAGGGATCAGCTTATCTTTCGCGTGCAAGCGACCCGGGACGCAGTTCGCCGTTCAAGATGTCAACATGGATTTCTCTTACAACAAAGCGTTCGATCAGCGGTCACCTGAGGCTTACGAACGGCTTTTGCTGGATGCGCTTCGAGGCGATCCGTCGCTCTTTACACGTTCCGATGAAGTCGAGGCTGCATGGCGTTTTATATCAGCGATAGAGGATGCGTGGACGCAACTCCCGGATCCGGCGTTTCCGAACTATGATCCCGCCAGCCGTGGTCCTGCGGAAGCAAACCGCCTTTTGAGTTCCATCCAGGCGCGTCGCCAATAAGGGACCACCAAGGCCGGCTGCGGTTCCTCTTCATCGACGCGATAGCTGCGATTCTTCGCAAGTTGTTTCACTGTTTCTTGGTAGGCGAAGACATCGCAATGAATGCAACGCAGAAGAGGGATGGTAACTTCCAATATCGGAACAAAAAGGTGATCCGCAGACTTGCAGATTTCGCGGCTCGTCATTGCCGGTAATGGTAACACAAATGACTTCTATTCCCCTCCTCGTGAGG
>DATFXZ010000535.1:0-10985 GCA_035315305.1 Terriglobia bacterium
CTTACCGTCCACTCCCCCATCAGGCAGTCTTAATCATCTTTCTGACCTGCAGGTAGCCATCGTTGATTTGATCGCGAATGTCCGCCTGCAAATCATCCAGCTGATGTATTGTTCTCCTGGAAATTTTGCGGATGTCTTTGCGGATCTGAACACCCGCCTTTGGTGCCAACAAGAGCGCCGCTATAGCACCGGCGGCTGCTCCACCTAAGAAGAATCCGGCCACTTCAGATTTTGAAAATCTTCGCATTTTTCACCTCCACAAAAACGTCAAAATCAGCATAGCACTGGAGCGAAGATATGGGAGAATTTCACGCACATGAGCAAACAACGAAGCGTGTTGGGGATCACTGCAATTCTCATGGCCACGTTAGCTTTTGGGTTGCAGCAAAACAGCAGCGCCATTAAGAATTCACCATTCAACGAAAAGCGCGCTGGTATGGACTTGCAGACGTTGGTTGGATTCGGCCCTCGACCGGCCGGCAGCGATGCAATTGTGAAAGCACGCAATTACATCATTTCCGAACTTGAGAAGGCTGGTCTTAAACCGCAACTGGACGAATTTGACGTGCGCACACCCCGCGGCTACAAACACATGGTGAATATTCGCGCACAGCGTCCAGGTTCCAAGTCCTCCATTATTGCCGTTACGGGTCACTACGACACGAAGCTGTTCGAGAACCTCAGATTCGTCGGTGCTAGCGATGGTGGTTCCAGCGCGGCATGGCTACTGGAATTTGCGCGGTGCACTCGTGATCTCAAATTAGAAAATACCCTCGAGTTCATTTTTTTTGACGGGGAGGAAGCCGTCGTTGAATGGACCGACGACGACAGTGTATATGGCAGCCGGCACGATGTCGATCGCAGGATGCGAAACAGCACGCTAAAGGACATTAAGGCCCTGATCCTGGTAGACATGATCGGCGACAAGAACCTCAATATCAAAAGGGAAGGGCAGTCGACCCGATGGCTGAAAGACATCATTTGGAGCACGGCACAGTCGATGGGTTACGCGAAAGAATTTCCAAACGACGAGATGGAGATTTCCGACGATCACGTACCGTACTTAAAGGCCGGTATTCCGGCTGTCGACCTCATCGATTTCGATTACCCGCCATGGCACACAGCCAATGACACGCTCGATAAAGTCAGCGCCCATAGTTTAAAGATTGTCGGTGATGTTGTTTACTTCAGTTTGCCCGCGATCGATCGGCACTAGTCGCCCGGCTCTGTCCTGCGTTTCTTACCGAAAAGATAAGCCACAACTACGCCTAACATGTACAACGCGACCATTGGTATAGCCATCATCATCATGTTGGGAATGTCGGTGGTTGGTGTAATTACAGCCGCGACTACGAATGCGATCAGGATCGCGTAGCGCGTATTCCTGAGCAGGAAGGGACCACTCACCAGGCCGAAACGAGCCAGGACGAAGATCAGGGCAGGGATTTCGAAAATGATCGCCAGTCCCAACTCGATCATCATGAAGAGATCGAAATAGTCGGACGCGTCGATCCGAGGAACGAGGCCCATTCCTTTAGTCCAGTCGACCAGAAACTGCGCGGTAAATGGGAATGCGATGAAGTAGCCGAATACGCCGCCCAAGATAAACAAAACTGACGATGAGATGATGAAGGGCAAGGCATATCGCCGTTCGCGCTTGTACAGACCCGGTGAAATGAAAAGCCAAACTTGACCCAGGATGAAGGGAGCAGCCAGAAAGATTGCCGCCACCACAGCGAGTTTTAGCTGAAGATTGACGCCTCCAGTCAGAGTCGTGGAGATCACTTCGGCTCCGGTCTTGCGGACCGGCCCCGCTACGAAGTTGAACAAGGCGTCTCTGAACCACCAGCACACACCGAACGCAACGGCGACACCTATCAAGCTGTGAATGATGCGTTTGCGCAATTCCTCGAGATGGTCGAGGAACGACATCTGGCCGCTTAATTCTTGTTGTTCGTCTCGGTCAGGATGTGTGTCAACGGGCATTACACGTGTTCTTTCGGGACCGCCGATTCAGATGCTTGGGAGTTACTTGTGGGTTCGTGGGTCGTCTGGTGCGGAGTAGTCGTCGAAGACTCGGCTTCGATGGGTTTGTACAAATCCGATTTCAGGTCCTGTCCCATGTCGTTGAGGTCCCTTTTCACGTCGTTCAAGGGGGCCTGAATGTCTCGGACCTGTTCGTCCCACGTGGATTTCAGTTCGTCTGTGGCCTTTCTGAATTCGCGGATGCCCTTGCCTAGAGATTTGCCTAACTCGGGCAACTTCTTCGGTCCGAAAACCAAGAGCGCCACTACAAAAATAACCAACATTTCGGAAAAACCGAGCTGACCCATCAATCCTCCTACGACAGCCGACAATGATAGCAAAAGTCCTCCATGCTGAGGGCCACTTTCTTCGGCGACTACAGCCCTTTTCAGCCGTCTTAATCTTTGTGGCTGTCTGCTATACTATTCGGACTGTTTCGAAATGAAAGGGAGACTATTCAATGAAATTTAGACCGTCGCGCGCGATCTTTTGCCTCGTCATGGTGCTGATGATATCCGCGATCCTTGGTGGAGTGTTCGGCGGCCAGGTGAGAGCCACGACGAAAGGTGAAGAAGACACAGATGCGGCAATCAAGCACTTCTCCACCATCCTCGGCCTCGTCGAAGAGAACTACTCCGACGATGTGGATCCCGACAAGGCGGTTTACGGTGCCATCGACGGCATGCTACGTACGCTCGATCCACACTCTAAATTTTTCGATCCAAAGGCATTCAACTCGCTTCGTGAGGATCAGAAGGGCAAGTATTATGGCTTGGGTATTACCGTAACGACGCGCTTCGGAAAGGTGACCGTAGTCTCCCCGCCATTTGCCGGCTCCCCTGCTGAAAAAGTCGGATTACGAGTCGGCGACGTGATCAGTCAGGTCAACGGTGAATCGACCTCCGGCATGGATTTGAACGAAGTCGTTTCGAAACTGAAGGGACCTCGCGGAACATCAGTCAAAATTAAGGTCATTCGGCCCGGCGTTGACGAGCCACTCGAGATGTCTCCCATTCGCGACGAGATCGCGAAGTTTACGATCAACACGGCCTTCATGATTCGTCCCAAGATTGGCTATATCCGGCTCGACAGTTTTGCTGAAACGACAGGACAGGAATTGCGCGACGCGTTGAAGAAACTTCGCGATGAGCTCAGGAAAACCGATGCCAAGGAGCTGGATGGTCTGGTGTTCGATCTTCGGAATAATCCGGGCGGACTGCTCCAGGAAGCAATCGAGGTCTGCGAAACCTTCTTACAGAAGAACCAGTTGATCGTCGAGACCCGTGGCCGGACCAGGGGTTCTAATCGCCCATACTCATCTCAGAAGCCAAATCCCGACAACACTTTTCCTCTGGTGGTTTTGATCAATCCGCAGAGTGCGAGCGCTTCTGAAATCGTCGCGGGCGCACTGCAGGACCATGATCGCGCTTTGATTGTCGGCCAGACCAGTTTTGGTAAAGGCCTGGTCCAGTCGGTTTACCCGCTAAGCAAGAATGCGGGGCTTGCGTTGACCACGCAAAAGTGGTACACGCCGAGCGGCCGTTTGATCCAGCGTGACTATTCGCAGATTTCACAGTTCGACTACTACAACCACCGCGAAACCACTCCGCCTAAGAAGGACGACATCAAGCACTCGGACATCGGACGAATCGTGTACGGAGGTGGCGGTATAACTCCGGATTACATCGTCGAACAACCCAAAGTGAATGAATTTCAAACGACTTTGGAGTCCAAATTCGCGGTGTATACGTTCGTTCGTGAGTTTCTCGCGAAGAACTCTTCCGTTGATCAATCATTCCAGGTTTCAGATGCGATGATGGATCAGTTCAAGCAGCACATGACGAAGCGTGGAGTCGAGTTCACGGAAAAGGATTTCCAGGACAACAGGGACTACATCAAGCGCGCGATCAAGTACGAAGTTTTCTACAATCGCTTCGGAGTGGCAGAGGCTGGACGCGTTCTGCTTGAGGACGATCCCCAGGTGACGAAGGCGCTTGATCTGATACCGGAGGCGAAGGATCTGGCCAGCAAAGCAAGGCGGCAGCTAGCCGACAAACGATAAGTCAGTTATGAGTTTTGAGTTATGAGTTTTGAGTTTTAGTTACCTGCCAACTCAAAACTCATAACTCACAACTCATAACTCGTATGCAGTCCATTCCAGTTCAAACCGCCAACGCGTCGTACCGGATACTGGTTGGAGTTGGCGCATTCAAAAATCTCCCCGAACATCTACACGATGCCGGCCTAAGTGAGCCCTTTCTCGTGGTATCGCAGCCACGGATTTTGAAAGCTGTTGGGCAAGAGCTCAGGAAAAGCTTTCCGATTGCTCTTATTCCGGATGGCGAACGCGCCAAGAATCTCACCACTGTTTCACGGCTCCTGGACCGTATGGTCGACATGAAGCTGACGCGGCAGTCCACGGTCGTCGCTGTGGGCGGCGGTGTCGTAGGTGATGTGGCCGGGTTCGTCGCATCGATATACATGCGCGGCATTCCGGTTGTCCAAGTTCCGACTACGCTCCTCGCCCAAGTTGATTCAAGTATTGGAGGGAAAACCGGAGTAAATCATCGAGTGGCGAAGAATCTCATCGGAACTTTCTATCAGCCTCGCTTGGTTGTTTCCGATCCCATGGTTCTTAAGAAGCTTCCGGAACGGGAATTTTCGAGCGGACTTTATGAAGCACTGAAATACGGGGTCATTCGAGATCCGGAATTGTTTTCGGACTTCGAGCAGAATAGCGCAATCTTTCTGAAGCGCGATGCTGCGGCGATCGAACGGCTCGTTGCACGTTGCGCTGCGATCAAGGCAGATGTCGTGATGAAGGACGAAAAGGAGACCGATTTACGCCGCATCCTCAACTTTGGCCATACGGTCGGCCACGGACTCGAAGCGGCCGCACGTTATCAGCGGATCAAGCATGGCGAGGCCGTCGGTTATGGAATGATCGCGGCAGCGCGCATTGCACACTTGCTCGATAAGCTGCCTCACAATGACCTCGAGCGAATCGAAAATGCGGTCGGCTGCATTGGCCGCTTACCGGCGTTGACGGGCATGCACAGCGTCGATGTGCTAAAAGCGCTACAACATGATAAGAAGGCTCGCAATGGCGCGATCCACTTTGTGATCCCACGGGCAATCGGCAGTGTCGAGATTACACCTGATGTGCCTCTAACGCTTGTCCGCGATGTCGTAAAAGGAATCCTGAATGACGGAAAAAGACTACCGGGGGCCGGATAGCCGTCGCGTTCAGGAGATGTTCGCGGGTATTGCCCACCGTTACGATTTCCTGAATCACTTTCTTTCTGCCTCTATGGATCGCCGCTGGCGCAACCTTGCTGTCAGAAAAATTCAAACATTGATGAAAGAGTCCGTCCCCCGTCTCTGTCTCGACGTATGTAGTGGGACGGGCGACCTCGCTGTGGCGCTGCAACGCGGTCTGGGCTCCGAAGTCGTAGGATCGGATTTTTGTCATCCGATGCTCACGCGCGCCAACTCGAAAATCGGAACACGGCCTATCCACATGGTCGAGGCGGACACACTCCGTTTACCTTTTCCTGATCATTGCTTCGATGCGCTTACGATTGCATTTGGTCTTCGTAACCTCGAAGATCCTTCGCGCGGTCTCGTCGAGATGTATCGCGTCCTTCGGCCGGGTGGCGTCGTTGTCATTTTGGAATTTTCCAAGCCGATGGTGCCGGTATTCAAAAACATCTTCAGCCTTTACTTCCGTTACATTCTGCCGCACGTTGGCGCGTTGATCTCTGGGGATAGGACTGCATATCAGTATCTGCCGGATTCCGTGCGTAAGTTCCCGGCGCAAACCGAACTTCTGAATCTCTTGCTCTCGGCGGGATTCAAAAATCCGGGCTATCGCAATTTGTCGGGTGGAATTGCAGCGTTGCATTGGGCCCAGACGTGAAGCCGCGTTAGACCGATCAGTTCGCCTGGCGTACACGCAGGTTCCTGGGGATCGTTCTCAACGCAAGCGAATAGGTCGGACGACTGCCGTTGCTCAGTGGGGCCGCAACGACGACGGTCAGCTGGATGTCCACTCGCGTGATGCGAATCCGATTTGATAGCGACACTGGCTGGACTATGCCTCCCTTATCGTCGTAGTACTTGAAGTTCAAGACTGTGAAATTCTTTCCGATCTCGTTTGCGGCCGACCACAGTGGGCTTGAAGGATTGCTCATGTTACCTGCGACGGCTCGACGGACACTCCCGCCACTTAGATAAATCGAAACCGCTTCTTCCAGCGAGATGTCCGGCGAGGCGGCGAAATGGATGGTTGTGTCGGTCGTTCCGGTATTTCGCGGTATGAGCGTCAGAGTTGTTGAGCTTAGGGCTGTCACTTCTGCGCGCATCCAAGACCAGGCTGAACCTGTTGCAGGCCCTGAAACATAGACGAACTTCCCGGCCGAGAGACCAGCAGTCGATTGAACTGGAATGCTTTGAGGCATCCCCATGTTGAAATCCAGCGCGACGCCGTCGGTTGATGTTTCGATGTTTGAGAGTCCGGCTCGAAAATCAATGCGGCTCGCATTGGACGAATCCAGGATGACAGCCACGGCGTCGGACGGCACCACGTCAAACGTCGAGGAATATACCGGTACGCCCTGCCCGGCCATGCGTATCTCGTCGGCAATCTGCGATGCAACGATGCGCGCAGTCTGCTGCATTTCCATAATCAATGTTTGATCTCGAATCACCCGCTCATTTTGATGGAACAATTGAAACATCATCGTGCTAAGGCAGAGCACGATGCTAAGTGTCACGAGCACTTCGATTAGCGAAAACCCTGTTTGCCGTTGAGTCATTCAGAAGGTCGCGCTGACCAGCGTAGTCGCGCGAATAAGCTCGCTTTGACGGCGCGTGAGCGCCTGATTTCGAACGTAAATAGTGACCGTTACAGTTCGAGGCGTGCCGGGCTTGATTTGCCACGACCGGGTGTACTGCTCGCCCGCGATGACCAGCGTTTCTGAGCCGGTAGCATTCATCCACAGAGGCTGCGTGAAAGGAGTGGACCTGAACTCCTCCATCTTGTCGTAGAGCAACGTCGTGGCGACGGCCATTTGACGGTTCGTACCGTTTGTGCGAACCGCAAATGAAAAGACGTAGGCTACGGCGACGAGGCCGCACAACAAGATGCCGGCCGTGATCGCTACTTCTATCAGCGTGAATCCGCGATTTGTACTCAAAAAAGTTTAGGGAAAAAGGGGCGGGGGCAGTCGAAACACTAAAACGGGGACACGGCGAAAATCAAGAACTCTATGTTGTAGGGCTGATCAGGTGCTCAACATACCATCGAACCAGATCCTCTCCATACAGTATCGCCATGATGCCGGCGAAACTAAGAAACGTTCCAAACGGCAATTCATATTCTCGCGTTTTGTGTGCAAAACGAATAAGAAGCAAACCAATAATCGAGCCTATGATGGAACCTATCATGATCGTTAAAAGCGCGAATGGGGCTCCGAGGAATGCTCCGACCATGGCCATCATTTTGACATCGCCGAATCCCATCCCTTCGATGCCGCGCAGACGCAGAAAGGCTTCAGCCACGCCCCATAGCAACCCGCCTCCGACAACGGCTCCAAGCACGCTACCGACGAGCGCGATCAGGCGCGGATTTGCTCCTTCAACGCCTGCCGATTTGAACAGCCGCGAAACTAGTGGACTCGGTTGCGCGAGATAGACGTTCACGAGAATCCCGATCCAAATTCCATTCAGTGTGATTCGATCGGGGAGGATCCGGTGATCGATATCGATAAAAGCCAGGACAATCAACGTGGCCGAGAATGCAAGGAAGATTGCCCACTCGATCGTCAGTCCAAGCTTCAGATAAAGCAGTAGGCTGACGACTCCGGTAAGAGCTTCGACGGACGGATAACGGGCAGAAATCCGCTTCTTGCAACGGCGGCAGCGCCCACGCAAAAAGACATAACTCAGAATCGGGATGTTGTCGTACCAGTGAATAAGTTCTTTGCAGTTTGGACACTGCGAACGAGGCAAGGTGATGGAGCCGCCTTGGGGCAAACGGATAATGACAACGTTTAAGAAGCTTCCGATGACGAGACCTAGAACCAGGGCAAGCGCCAATTCCATCAGCGCAGTATACGGAACTCCCTTTGGAAAACATAGCGAGCGCCCATATATGCGATTGCCAACCCTCGCCACCCGTCAAGGAATCCAGCGCGCAGAATAAATGATCGAACGAACGTAAAAGGCGGACCCAAGAGCAATTTGAAAACATTGCCGCGAAGGCCAGCCGATCGCGCAGCCTGCGCTGCAAGCTCCGTGTATCGAGCGATTCGCTTTTCGTGGTCGCGCCAGTTGCGATAGGGAATGTGAAGGAGATCTTCTAGAAACCGGCCGATATCGCCATTTACTCTTACGCGTTCGTGAACGAAGTCGCCTTCCCAATGGCAGTGTCGCTTGTCATATAAACGGATTTTGCGATCGGGATACCAGCCGGAATGCCTGATCCAGCGCCCGAGATAAAAAGCACGTCTGGGCATGGACCAAGCGACCGGAGAGCCCTCCGAAACCGACTTCTTCCACCGCACGATCTCATCGGCAAGCTCGACACTTAGTCGTTCATCCGCGTCAATGCTTAAGATCCAATCGTTCCTTGCCTGCTCGGCGGCAAAATTCTTCTGATTCGAATATCCTTGCCACTCACGTTCGATCACGCGCGCCCCTAACATTCGCGCAATATGTCTCGTTTGGTCGGTACTCCCCGAATCCACCACGAGCAGCTCATCACAGCAAGAAAGACTCGCAAGGGCTTCAGCGATGCGTCCTTCTTCGTTGAACGTGATGACGATCCCAGTAATTCCGGGCATGGCCGGTTCCCCCAGCCCCATGCTATAAGCCATCATGTGCGGAACCTCAAGCTGACTATCGCGTACGACGGCACAGACTTCCACGGTTGGCAGATTCAGCCGGAGCTTCGAACGATTCAAGGCGAGCTTCAGGCGGCATTTTGCAAGCTCTTCAATCATGAAGTCAATATCACTGGCTCAGGTCGAACGGACGCAGGTGTTCATGCGCATGGACAGGTCGCAAATGTTGAAACCGTCCGAACAATGGACACGGATGCGGTATTACGAGGCGCCAACGCGTTGCTTCCTGTCGAAATTCGGATCCTTTCCGTCGAAGAAGTCAGCCTGGAATTCCATGCCCGGCGTTCGGCCCGTTCAAAAACATACGAATATCACGTGTGGCGGAATCCCATCGTCAGTCCGTTCCAGAGTAGATATGTTTATGCATTCCGCTACCCGCTCGATGAAGATGCGGTGGACCGGGGAAGCCGCTACTTTTTGGGGACGCACGACTTCACATCCTTTTGCTCCGCGGCGACGGAAATCGAGGATAGGACACGCACAATATTCGAGACATCGTGGGACCGCTCCGAAAACGCATGGGTCTTTCGGATCCGTGGCAACGGTTTCCTGCAGCACATGGTGCGGACCATCGCGGGAACTTTGCTCGACATCGGGCAGGGACGTCGGACACCAGAACAAGTGCCGGAGCTTTTTGAAGCGTGTGATCGTCGCCTCGCGGGGCCGACGTTACCGGCACACGGTTTGCATCTGATTGAGGTGGAGTATTGATAAAATGCAAATAACTTTATGTTGCAAACCAAAAAGCGCCGCGTGATAAGATTCGAAACCGTATGCGGACGAAATATTCGGAACTCCTACACCAAATCGATCCCAAAGCGCTTCCAGTCCATATCGCAATCATTATGGACGGGAATGGCCGATGGGCTCGAAAGCGCGGATTACCTCGCGTCGCGGGTCATCGAGCAGGCATTAGCGCAGTGAGGGAGGTTGTCGAAGGTTCAGCGGAGCTCGGGATTTCTGTTTTAACTCTGTACGCGTTCTCCGTCGAGAATTGGAAGCGTCCGCTGGCCGAAGTCTCGACACTCATGCAGCTGTTGAAGGAATACCTCAACATAGAGTTGGAGAACATTCACAAGAACAACATCCGCTTCCGCACGATCGGAAGGACGGAAGAGCTGGACTCGTCCGTTCGAGCGGAGTTGGAAAAAGGCATTGCACGAACCCGCAACAACTCAGGCATGCTGTTCAATGTCGCTTTAAATTACGGCGGCCGTGCGGAAATCGTCGATGCTGTGAATCGCCTTATGAATAATGGAGCAAGAGAGTTAGCTGCGAATGGCGGGGTATCGGAAAGAGATTTCGCGCAATATCTCTATACCGCCGGCCAGCCGGATCCCGATCTCCTGATCCGCACAAGCGGGGAACTACGCATTAGCAATTTCTTGCTCTGGCAGATTGCGTACGCGGAAATCTGGGTTACAGACACTCTCTGGCCTGACTTCAAAAAGCAGCATCTCTACGAAGCAATCATCGCGTTTCAAAAGCGCGAGCGCCGCTACGGTGGTCTGGAGCCGCGATTCATACATACCCGATGAAAAGGGTACTGACCGCTGCTGTTGCTATCCCCTTTGTTGTTTTCATCACTGTTTTAAGTCCGGATTGGCTTTTTGCATTCTTCATCGGGTTGGTATGTGCGTTGGCGGTCGACGAATTTCTCTCGCTTGCCGAAAGGAAGGGAATTGGCCGGCCGGGTCGTTGGTTTCTTGTGCCTTCAGCGCTCGTCGCCATTTCTTTCCTGGGAGGAGCAAACTGGGCGATTACGGCGTTTGCTGCCAGCGCTCTCACGTTGATGACGGCGATGATTTTCAGCGAACGCATCGAGACTGTTCTGGGCCGCGTCGGAATGGGTCTCGGCGGCGTTGCATACTGCTCGCTCACGCTGGGTTTCATCATCATGATGCCGCGCGGGCAAATACTGCTTTTGTTTGCGATCATTTGGATAGGTGACAGCGCCGCGTATTACGTCGGCCGTGCTCTGGGCCGACACTCACTTGCGGCGAAGATTAGTCCAAAAAAGACGATTGAAGGCGCTGCGGCCGGCTTGATCGGCAG
>DATFXZ010000536.1:0-5797 GCA_035315305.1 Terriglobia bacterium
GTGGCGGCCCGGTGTCCGCTTTCTTAAGAGCTTTTACGCGACATAAAATACCCGCCGTCCTTGCCGGATCTTCTCTTCGATTGAAACCTGCGTCCCTAAGCGTCATCGCGTCTTTTGACGTTCACCTAAACTGAGTAACCACATCGACCAGTGCGAGTTCCCCACGCTCGACCGCGACTACGACGCGGCATAACACAAATCCAAAATCCTTAAAATCACTGATCAAACCTTCTACGTAAAAGCCCAACCCTTAAACGACTTTTACAAAGTCGATATTAAGTTCCGTCAGCGTGGATCCGAACGTTCCGCGGTCGACTCCGCGGTTGCGCTGATTGCACATGCGCTGGACGTGCATCAGTTCCTGATGGTAGGCCCTGTTGTTGAGCATGACACTCAAGAGGGGAATGCGATGATGCGCGGCTGTCCAGAGCACTCCCGGCGCATACATCAAGTCGCCATCGGTTTGCAGGCTTACCGAGAAGCGTCCATATTTTTTATTGGCAAGCGCTCCGCCAACGGATGACGGCGCCCCATAGCCGATACCGCCACCACCAGCGTGTCCGGGCCATTGGTACGCTTTGCTGAAATCCCAAAGCCGGCGCGGCCAGGCGCCGGCCTCGCTGTAGTAATTCGAAACCAGGGACCAGTCTTTGTTTTTGATCACCGCCCACAACTCGGCTCCTACACGAGCCGTGCTCACGGGACTGGCATCCCACGCATACGCCGCCTCCTGACGCAAACGATCACGTGTGGAGCGGCCGGCTTCTCCGAGTCTTGCTCCGCGCTGCTGAAAGACGCGTCTCCGATCGCCTGTCATCAGCCGCTTCACCTCTTCGATCAGCGTCGGCAGCGTTGCCTCACCATCAGCCGCGATCGCAAGGTCAACCTCCATCAACCGGCGGAAGTCCTGATAATTCGATTTGATGTAGAGATCGCCCGAAGTGATCGTGGCCAGTTTTGCGCCGGTTTTCGTGAGCTTTCGACTCGAACGATGGAGTTGGTCTCGCATAACGTTGACAGCCGCCCAGAAGTCGGCCACCTCAAGGCCGACAACAACATCCGCCTCTCCAATGGCAGCCGTAGTGCGTTGAGTCTGGTTGAGAGGATGAAGAGATGGGAAATTCATGCGACCACCCTGGTCGATGACTGCGGCTTGAAGCGTCTCTGCGAGTTCAATAAGTAAAGGCATGGCTGCGGGCGTCCGCGCCAACCGGTCTGCGACCAATACAGGATTCTCCGCACCTACAAGCATCAGTGCGAGTTCCTTGACGGCGGCAGATTCACCCTGAGGCGGCGCGGGCATGGCGAGCTTTTGAATCGGCAATTTCGTGTTGCTCTCGATAGGACTTTCCTGCAGGCCCGCGTCGAGCACAAGAACGACGGGCGCCATCGGAGGCGTCATCGCGATCTTGTAAGCGCGCACGGCGGATTCGCCGAAATGGACAAGGGACGCCGGCTGGTCGTCCCACTTTGTAAAATCCCGAACCATGCCCGCGCAATCCTGTACGCCGTGATACCACTCCGCCGGCCTGCGAATAGCGGCGTCAACATAGTTTCCCAGCATGATGTAAATGGGAACCCGGTCACACCATGCGTTGTAGATGGCCATCGCGGCGTGCTGCAGTCCGACTGTGCCGTGAGCGAGTACGGCCATCGGCTTGCCTTCTATTTTGAAATAGCCATGGGCCATCGCCACGGAAGACTCTTCGTGACAGTTTGTGATGAATTCCGGATTGCGGTTTCCGCCGTAATTGATGATGGATTCCTGCATGCCGCGGAAACTCGATCCTGGATTGGCGCAGACGTACTCGAAGCCCAACGACTTAATGACGTCCACCATGTAGTCCGAACCGCAAGTGTCGGTGGTGAGAATGTCGGCCTCGCTTGTTGGGGGCGACGGCTGCTGGGTAAGAGCAGCTGCCGGCTGGACGATCGCGGCCGCGCTCGCCACAATGCCGCCTTGAATAAATTTCCGACGTTCGAGTTTTCGTTTTTGTCCCATGCAAACCTCCGGCGCTAGTTTGCCGCGATGATATACGATTGAGGGCGTGGTTGAACAAATCATCGATACGGATGTCGCGATCATTGGCGGTGGGAATGCTGCGCTGTGCGCAGCGCTGGTGGCGCGGGAATCCGGCGTGTCGGTAGCTGTTTTCGAGTCCGCCCCTTTCGAATACCGCGGTGGCAATAGCCGGCATACGCGCAACATGCGCTGCATGCATCGGGCTCCGGCTGATGTATTAACGGACACCTATCCTGAAGACGAATACTTCGATGACCTCCTTCGCATCACAGGAGGCAAAACAAACGAGGAACTGGCCAAACGGATCATCGGCGATTCATTCGAAGCCGTGAAATGGATGAAGAGTTACGGCGTTCGCTTTCAAGCGTCGCTCGAAGGCACGCTGCATCTGGGCCGCACGAACGCCTTTTTTCTGGGCGGCGGAAAAGCGTTGATGAATACCTACTACGCAGCGGCGGCGAAGCGCGGCGTCTCCATCTTCTACAATGCCGAAGTTACAGAACTACGTATCTGTGACGGCAAATTCGAAAGCGGACGAGTCCAGCTCAACAACCGGCCTGCGGAGTTTCGCGCCAAGGCGCTGGTTGCGGCTTGCGGCGGATTTGAAGCCAATCTGGAATGGCTTGAAGAGGTCTGGGGCGAGGCGGCGCGCAATTTCCTGATTCGCGGCACGCCATACAACAAGGGGAAAGTGCTCAAACTGCTGCTGGATCAGGGTGTCGAACCGGTAGGCGATGCAAGGCAATGCCACGCAGTCGCCATCGATGGCCGGGCCCCGAAGTTTGACGGAGGCATTGTGACGCGTCTGGATTGTGTGCCGTTCGGAATCGTCGTCAACAAGCAGGGCGACCGTTTCTATGACGAAGGTGAGGATCTTTGGCCCAAGCGGTACGCTATCTGGGGCCGCCTCGTCGCGGAGCAACCGGATCAGGCTGGGTATTGCATCATCGACTCCAAAGCCACCGGGCGCTTCATGCCTTCCGTTTTTCCTCCGATTACCGCATCGAGCATCGCGCAACTTGCCACAGCTCTCGAACTGCCGCCGGAAGAACTTGACACTACGATCGCCAAATTCAACCAGGCCGTGCAGCCAGGGACCTTTGATCACCAGACACTGGATGATTGCCGCACTCAGGGTATCAAGCCACCGAAGTCCCACTGGGCGCTACGCATCGACAGACCTCCGTTCTATGGCTATCCGTTGCGGCCGGGAATCACGTTTACATATCTCGGGGTGAAGGTGAATGAGCAAGCTCAGGTTCAATGGTCGAGCCGGAAGCCGGGACCCGGAGCCAACATATTCGCGGCGGGCGAGATCATGGCCGGCAACGTTCTTGGCAAAGGCTATCTCGCCGGGTTCGGTATGACGATCGGCTCGGTATTCGGACGCATCGCCGGAAAGGAAGCCGCGCGTGCCGCCCGTTCATGATCTGATCGCGGAAGGCGAACGCCTGATGGTTATCTGCAACGCCTGCCGTTATTGCGAAGGCTATTGCGCTGTTTTCCCGGCAGTCGAACGCCGCCTGACTTTCAACGAAGCCGACATCAACTACCTTGCCAACCTTTGCCACAACTGCGCCGAGTGTTACTACGCCTGCCAGTACGCGCCGCCCCACGAGTTCGCGGTCAATGTCCCAAAAACATTCGCGGAAATCCGGATTCGGTCTTACCGGAAGTATGCCTGGCCCGCTTTCCTGCAGGTGAACGCGGCGTGGGCCGTGGTCCTGGGTTTGATCGCTGCGGCCTTGCTTGCAGGCTCACGCCCGGGGGCCAATGCGAACTTCTATGGCGTCGTTTCCCATGACACGCTCGTTGCTGCGTTTGGCGTCGTTTTTGGGCTGATCATTGTGGTGCATGCTGCAGGGTTTTTGCGCTTCTGGCGGGAATCGGGACAAGGCTTGGCCAACGTGTTCCAAGCCGCCCAGTTAGCGAAGGCGTTGCGCGACGCTCTTTCCCTGAAGAATCTGGACAGTCACGGCATCGGATGTACGTATCCGGACCAGGAACACTCGCAGGCCCGAAGATGGTTTCACCATTTGTCCTTTTATGGATTCGTGCTTTGCACTGCCTCGACCTCCGTTGCGGCCATGTACCACTCCTTCTTTGGCTGGCAAGCCCCATATGCATACTCCAGCGTTCCTGTTGTGCTGGGAACCGCGGGCGGCCTGGGACTGCTCATCGGCCCGGCCGGACTCTACAAGCTCAAAAAACGGCGGGATCCCGCGATCGTGGATTCGAAACAAGACGGCATGGACGTTGGGTTCTTAACGCTGCTTTTCTTGACCAGCGCCACAGGGTTGCTCTTATTGGCAATGCGTGAAACGAACGCCATGGGTCTGCTTCTGAGAGTTCATCTGGGCGTGGTCTTTGGTCTCTTTTTAACGTTGCCCTATGGGAAGTACGTGCACAGCATCTACCGCCTGGCGGCTCTGATTCGTTCGTCGCTGGAAGCTTCGCGAGGTCAGCACTAACGTGGCAACCAGACTCATCAACCCCGCGAATGCCATCCACGCACCGGGCATGGCGGAGTTGCCGGTTTCATGAATCAACCAAGTGGAAACCGCAGGAGTGAATCCACCGAAGATACCTGTCGCCAGACTGTATGAAACAGAGAAACCTGAAACACGTACATCGGCAGGCATGATTTCGGTCAAGAACACCACCATTGCCCCGTTGTAACTGCCGAAGATCATCGACAGCCAGAGCGCGGCGGCCAGGAGCCGTTCGAAAGACGGCATGCCGACCAACCACAACAGAACAGGATAGGGCGTGAGCATCGCAATCGCGGAAAACAACAGAAGCAACGGCCGCCTTCCAAGCCGGTCAGACAATGCTCCCATCAAGGGGAGCCAGCATAAATTCGACACACCCACGCACAATGTCACCAGCATGCTGGCAGCTGTGCTGAGATGGAGGACACTCGTCCCATACGTAGGCATGTAAGCGGTGATCAGGTAGAACGTCACCGTTGTGGTCAGCGTCAACATCATGCCCAGAATGACCAGTCGCCAGTTGGTAACCATGCTACGCCAGATTTCGCCAGTATGAGGATGGCGCTTTCTCGCTTTGAAGTCATCCGTCTCGGCCAGCGAGCGGCGCAGTAACAGCAAGAATGGGATCAGCATGGAACCGATCAGCAGCGGAACGCGCCAGCCCCAGCCTGCCATCTGTTCCGGCCGCAGCTTCGAGGAGAGTATCAGTCCCAGGATGGCCGCAAAGACAACGGCTATCTGCTGGCTGCCCGACTGCCAGGCAACAAAGAACCCTTTGCGCCCTGGCGTCGCGATCTCCGACAGATAAACGCTGGCGCCGCCGACCTCGACACCGGCCGAGAGCCCCTGCAGCAGCCGGCCTGCGACTATTAACAATGGTGCAAACAAACCGATTCGTGCATAACCGGGCATGACACCGATCGATAGAGTTCCGACCGCCATCAGTAAAAGCGTCAGTAACAGGCCCTTGCGGCGCCCATGATGGTCGATATACGCACCCAGAACTACAGCACCGAGAGGACGCATCAAGTAGCCAGTGCCGAACGTCATGAAGGAAAGCATCAGAGACGCGTATTCGTTCTGCGTCGGAAAGAAAGCGCGCCCAATCGCCGCGGCGTAATAGCCGAACACCATAAAGTCGTACATCTCGAGGAAATTTCCTAGCGAGACGCGAACTACGGCTCCGACCTTGCTATCGCTCATATCCGCATGCCTTCGTTGCTCGGCATTTTATGGGAGCGCAGTCTGCGGCGCAATTGACAATCACGGATCGGCTCGCGCA